>JAYULG010000483.1:0-6198 GCA_043763755.1 Akkermansiaceae bacterium
GATTCCTTGTGATCCACCATCCGTTGCTTGATGTCTGCTTGGCCCACTTCGCACGGCAGCTCGTGCGCAGCCGCGAGCCGCTGGACAAATTTTGCGTCCTCCGTGGATGCCCTTCCCCGCAGGCGATGATCCAGATGGCAGACGATAAGGTTGCCAAAACTCTCACCCACCAAGAGCCGCAACAAGGCCACAGAATCCGCCCCGCCGGAGACGCCCACCAGCCATCGTTCGTGCCGTGAGGCTCGGGAAAACCATTCTGATAATACCACCTGCTTCACTTGCCAATGATGCGGGATTTCTCCGATCAGAGCCAATCGAAATTTCCTCGCTGATTTCCTGAAACTCCACTCCACCGTGCCGGATGACCGCTTGCCAAGGCCCGGCGATTCACTAGAGTGCGCGGGCAAGCCGACTTCTAATGACCCACCTCAGCACCATTCCCGGGATAGGCAAAGCAGCTTTGGAGCTCCTCGAAGCGGCAGGCTTTCACGATGTGGAATCTCTTGCAAAAGCGGGTGAAAATGAACTCGCGGTGGAGCTTGAGCGTGCAAACCGCATCCTCCAAATCACCAAACGTGTGCCCTCACCCGCGAACGTTGGCAAATGGATCGCCGTTGCTCGCGAGCTGACGGGCTACCTCCCAAATCAGCAATCTAAAGTAGTCATGCCAGTGAACTACGAAATGGTGGGCGAAGTCATCGAAATGATGGCTGTAGCACCTTTTGCCATCCCGCTCCCTGCGAAGCTTCTCATGGGAAAAAGGCTTGCCGTATCGGATATCCCGTCCGCCATTTTGCTCAATCGCTACTCGGGCGACCTCGAGGTAAGAGTTGAGGAAAAAATCCCGAAAGCTCCCGAAGTCCGGCCCAATGTTTCTGGGAATGAATTTATCAAACTAGCGGAAAATATCTCTACACGCGCCACCATTGATAACTCACGCATTAAATTGATGGGAGACCTGAATGAAGGCATCGCCCAGCCGCTCAGTAGCCGCCCGCAGCAAGGTAACGACCGCGTGGCCCTCATCCGTGGGCCACGGGTGGAGACGAATGCAGGGCGCGATCCCGAATCCCGCAGATTCATCCGCGGGGTGCTTCACAATCACCCCGTCTCGCTCGCCACCGGGGCGATTGCCTCCATTTTACTCGCGCTGGCACTGCCACTCGCCGTGGTTTCCGCAGGTCTGCTTCTCCTCTCCGATTTAGTGCCTATTCACTTCGGATGGGTGCCCAAATGGCTATTAGTTTTTCCCATACTCTTACCAGTGCTTGGCATACTATATCTGTTTTGGGGTTTGAAGGGTAGTTGTAGGATATGTGGGCAGAAATTATTCCTTCCACGGATGTGTTTAAAAAATAGCAAAGCCCACCATATCAAATTCATTGGCTATATCATTCCCATGAGCTTCCATTTGTTAGTGTTTAAGTGGTTTCGCTGCACCTATTGCGGCACCCCAGTCCGCCTCAAAAAATAACTCCACGTGCGCATTCGCCCGTCCATTTTTCTGTTGCTCACTGCGGCCCTCCTCGCCTCTTGCTCCACGCTCGGCATCGGGGACAAGAAAACCAATAAAGTAGAGCTGCAGAAAAACCCCTTCGGAGCCACCGGCATCCCGCCTGACCTACGCGCCACCGTCTCGGGCGGCGGCACTCCTATCCAAGCTGGCGGAAATGCTGCGGAGACTAAAGTCACACTTCCCTTTACACCAGATGCAGACCTGATTTTCACCGATCCGGATGATCCCGGAGGCGAGATCCCTGAACTTTCTACCATCCTCTCCCAAGCCAAGCGTGGGCCGTGGGAATCTAGCGAAACCATCGCAAAAAAACGCTCCATGCGTGAAGGCAAGCCTCTACTCATTTGGTTCACGGACTCCGAGAAAAGCCCGATGTGCAAAGCACTAAGCCAAGAACTTTTCTCCAGCTTAGATTTCAGCAGTTGGGCCGATGAAAAACTCGTCCGCTTGCGAGTGGATGCCGCTATTAAAGTGGATGACCCGAATTTAGATAGCGCAGATACAATGTCCCGTGAACTGGAGATGCGGGCCTACGTCACCAACCTGAAAAAACGGTATAAAATCCTCGGTCAGCCCGTATTGATTATGCTGAATCCGAGCGGCGAGGTGATAGGCCGCTACCGTGGCTACAAACGAGGCGATGCCGAATTCAAATGGGGCCTCATCAAACAAGGTGAAGCCGCCGCCACGTATTCTTATAAAAAATGGCAAGCCGAGCTTGAGAAAAAAGGCTACCGCGAGTGGCAAGACCGCCAAGAGCGCAAGGTATTCGCGAAATTAACCAATTACTCAAAAGGCACTCTCAGCTTGTTAGAGCCAGACGGCACCCGCTCGCGCACCTCTGAAGTAAAGCTCTCTGAGAAAGATCGCGCATGGATCGCAGAGCAGAAAAAGATTCGTAACATAGAGTGACATAATACCTGCCTGATGTATCTCTTGCGGATGGCATTCACCCTCCATCCCAAGCTTGTCTCAGGTACTTTCGCAGTCGGCAGCATCGCAGGATGTCAGCTCCTCTTGAAGAACAATGCACTCTTCCCATGGTTTCTTTTAGTCCCAGAAGTGGAGCCAAGCATTGAAGATCTTCATCAGTTAGATGAACCTCACTACTGGGAAGTCATGGCCGCAATGCGCCGTGTGTCAGAATTCCTCTCCTATCACTTTAAGCCAGAGAAACTAAATATAGGCTGCATCGGGAATCAAGTCCGCCAAATGCACATCCACATCGTAGGCCGCACATCACAAGACCCCGCATGGCCCAGCACCGTATGGGCCTTCGAGGGCAAAGAAGCATACTCACTCGCAAGCGCAGAAGCTATCATTCTCTCTGCGCAGACATACTTGAAGATAGTATAGTTAGTGTTTTGGTGACGCATCAACTCGAAAAACTGTCAGCTAGAAGTTGACTCATTCAAAAATACTCCTTGTGGCGTAGCCTATTCGTGCTACATATTTTTCTATGAAAAATGCCATCGTTCGCGCGAGAGTCGAGCTGAAGCTCAAGGAAGAGGCTGAAATCGTGTTTGATTGCTTGGGCATATCAACCACGGAAGCGATCCGCATGTTTCTCACTCAAGTGAAGATGCGCCGTGGTTTACCATTCGCCGTGGAGATGCCAGACGATTCAGATATCTTACGTCCCTCAGGCGCAAGGCAGATCGCCATTGATTCGTGCTATGACGACTAAGCCTGGAGAAGTATATCAAGTTGACCTCGGAGTCGGAGGAAAAATGCGAATGATGCTTGCCGTATCGCAGGAGTATTCAAATTCGCCGAGAGCGTTGTGCTTATGTGTCCCAATTACATCAGTTTATCGCGGTTCCCCATACGAGGTTGAGCTTCCATCAAGACCCTTTATTCGTATGAAGAGCTTTGCGAACGTGCAGGGCTTGCAAGCGATACAGCATCACGAACTACAGGGACCAATTGGAACCTTTTACGGTAAGACAATGGATGAAGTTAGGGCTGCTCTCCGATACACGCTTGGCCTCGAAGATTGATGAGACATTCCGCAGAACGGCAATCAGCGCACTGCTTGACTTGGTGTTTCCATTCCGCAGCGATTGGAATCAAACCGTTAACAAGAAAATGATGCGAATCTTGAAGTAATGCATAGTTCTAGTGCTGATTTACCCCTCGGCCGTCTTTGGCTGGTCAACACGGGAGTTGGGCGAATGATTCAAGTTTGTCCAGATACAAACGCAAGCCGCACCGTAAAAAACCTACCAGCACTTTTTTTACATGATTTACTTTCAAAAACCTACCAATCCCATCATCAACATTTGCCTTTGCCAACAGAAGCACCCGCAATTTAAGTCCGCCATAAAATGGAGAATTTCCCCAGCATCTCTGATCACCTCCACATCAAACAGGGTTTCTGTCACCCGGACTGGTCTGGCATCTCTCAAATCATCGAGGAGAACCTGCCCGAATCTGAATGGAATACGGCATGGGAAGCGGTTTCGAGAATATGGATGGAATCCAACAAGACGCAACTTGGAGGCAACTATGAAATATATGAGACGCCGAACTTCATGATCCTCTCAGATGCGCCCATGCGCATCATGAAGGATGCATGCAAATCATACGAAGAATCGCTCAAACAGATTATTGCCAGCTTTGATGGCGTCGCTTCGGACGAAGGATACGGCAAATATATCGTCATGATGTTTGCCAGCCTAGACGAATATTATAGCTATATCAGCTACTTTTATCCTGATGGGGAAAGTCCGATGTCGAGTGGAGTTCGCCTCAGTGGCGAGGGATACGCTCATTTTGCTTTCCCAACTGTTGACTATTCTTCGTATCGCAGCGTTCTAGTTCACGAATTGACACATGGCTGTCTGGAGCACCTTCCCATTCCGACTTGGCTCAACGAAGCTCTCGCAATGAGGATGGAAGAGTCGCTTTGCGGCTCAGACATTTTTCATCTCGATCAAGAAATTTACGACAAACACGCAGCACATTGGAACGAGGACACGATACAGCAATTTTGGTCGGGCAAATCTTGGGGGATTTCCGGAAATAGTTTCGAGCTGAGCTACAATCTAGCTCAAGTTCTTTGGCGGAAGATCGAAGCTGACTTGGGTGCGCCACGCCCTGCGATTCTACAGTTCATCCTAGATGCTCACTGCGAGGATGCAGGCGAATCTGCCTGCCAAGATATATTCGAGCTTGGCCTTGATGAGCTTATCACGGACTTTCTTGGCGAAGGAATGTGGATACCAGACCCTCTAAAATGGTATAGTGAAAAAGGTTGAAGTAAAGGCAGAGACCCGAAGTTTTGGTATATACAACTGCGCATTTGGATTTGTGGAATCATAGCGCCAAACGGAAGCACACGCGCCCTCGCATGTTGGTTTCGACGCCCTCGTCGCAACCCGCCTCCAGTCACGCTCGGTGCCTGTCTTCGGCGAAGGCGCCAAAGACGACACGCGGGGGCGCGTGTGCTCCCCAAGGAATCTACGGCTACTGCCGCGACTCTTCAGAGAAACCCAGCGGGATGGAGTGTGTCGACGAGGTATTGCTGGCTGGACATGAGTTCTTGATAGATTTCTTGCGCTTGTGGATTCGGATCACAGCGGGACGGACCATCGCCGGCGACGAGGTAGCTGGCGATTTCCTCGAAGCCGAGCGTCTCACCACTTTGGTGGAAAAACGCGACGGCAGCCTGCATGGCGGCGCCCACGGCAGCGCCCTGCTTGCTGGAAACGGGAACGACGGGCGCACAGAAGACATCGGCCAACATTTGGCGCATGACGGGGCTGATGATCCCTGGGCCTAGCAGCCGGATCTCGTGAGGATCAAAACCTAAATCACGGAGGCGGCTCATAGCGTAGCCGAGGCCAAGTGCCACCCCTTCCGCGGCGGCGCGGGCCATGTGGGCGGGAGTGAAATTGTCTGGCGTGATGCCGTGAATGACACCTTTTCCCTCAGGCAGACGCGGGATGGACTCACCCGTAAAATAGGGCAGCAGCAAAAGCCCATCTGCGCCGGGTGCCACGCTGGAGACCATCGTTTCAAATTGCTCGGCAGACCAGCCGTAATGGCGGCGCAGCACTTCCGGGGCCACGGCAGCATTGGTGGTAGTAGCAAGGCCCAGCCATGTGCCAGTGGCGTTGCAAAGCGGGGTGATTTCCCCGCGGTAATCAATGACGGGCACCCCGCCGATGCCGACGATCACGCCGGTGGCCCCAAGCTCCACGGCGACGGTGCCATTTCTCACACATCCGGCGGCAAGGGCAGCAAGCATGGCTGAGGTGCTGCCCGCGCCGATCTGGACTTGCGCGGAAAGACCCCACTCGCGGGCGAGGGCTGGGCGGAGCAGGCCACGCGGTTGGTCCGCCGGGCGGATGGGCGGCAACAAGGATTCCAGAGTCGGATCGATAAAATCCATGAGCTCCTTGGACCAGGTGCGGGTGCGAATGTCCAGCAGACCGGTGGCTGATGCACTGCCAGCCTCGGTGGCACGCTCACCCGTGAGCCAGTAGGTGATGAAATCTTGGACGGTGAGCAAGCTGGCGGCCCTTTGAAAATGATAGGGTTCATGTTGTTTCAACCACAGGCACTCGGCGGCAGAGCATTCTGTGCTGGGCGCGTGGCCAGCTAGCTCAAGCAGGCCGGGTGTTCCGCCGAAGGCGCGTGCGATTTCCTCCGCTTGGCGCTTCACGGAGGTATCACCT
>JAYULG010000484.1:0-1760 GCA_043763755.1 Akkermansiaceae bacterium
AAAAACAAAGCAACGGGACCGTCTTGAAGAAGAATATTCATTCGCTGGATTTCATAAAGTAATGATTCGTCACGCTCTTTCTAGCAACCTATAATTTTAAAGTAAGGTTGTATCACTTCGTAGGGCATCTGATAGGTGTTTGCAGCTTTCATTTCACAGTCATTACGATGACTCCATCTACATCCCGCTCGAACGATTTAAGATGCTCACGGACTGCAATCTCATCGCCGATTCCGAATAGCTTCACGGGATTCCGCCGACCCTTCACCGTGACGGGGCCTACATCCAACAATCCCTCATTGATCCCCGATGCTTGCTTCACTTCTGCGGAAAAAATGATATCGCAGCGAAATTCTTTGGTTAGTCCTTCCAACCGTGATGCGAGGTTCACCGTATCCCCGATGACTCCGAATTCCGTGCGGTCTGGCGAGCCGATCTCGCCAGCGATGGCCTCACCCAAGTGCATACCAATGCCTATTTGAAAGGGTGATTTCCCCGCCGCTTGCCATTGCGCATTCATCTCTGCAAGCACGGCGATCATCTCCTGCGCTGCGAGGATTGCTTTGCGAGAGTGCTCTTCTTCACTGCCACCCCCAAGCGCGCCCCAGTGGGCCATCACCGCATCTCCTATAAATTTATCCAGTGTGCCACCATGGCGAAAAATCACTGCCACCATTGCTGTGAGATATTCATTTAACTGCTTCAATAAATCACCGGGATCTGTCTGCTCTGATCTCGTAGTGAAGCCACGCACATCTGAGAACAGCACTACCACGCGGCGTTTCACCCCAGTCGCACTTTCCCGCCACTTGTCTTGTTGCTCAATCATTGCATCCGCCACATCCCGGGAAACGAAGCGTCTGAAATCACGCCGCAAGCGTAGTTTCTCGAGCCGCTCCGTCACCATTTCAAAAGACTGCGCTACCGCCCAACCGACGATCAATGCGCACAGACCTCCTGAAATCGAAAGAAGTAGTGAGCGCGACACTCCTACCCAAATGGCGAATCCAATCACAGATATCACAATGCCCATTAACCCAAAAATTGATACCAGCGGACGGCTTACCCAGCGCGTCCATGCGAGTGCCACCATTCCCAGTAACATCATCGCTGGCCACGGATCGGTAAGGCGGCGGACGAATGCCTGATCCATCCCACACGCGATTGCCTGAAGGTGCAACTGCGGCCCTGAGATCGACCCCATCGGCGTGTTATGTATATCTTGAAACCGAGGTGCTACCGGACCGATCATCACTACCTTATCCCTGAAAAACTCACCATTCTTATAAATACTTTTCCATTCCTTCTCGGCAAAGATTCCATACACGCTCTTCGGTGCGTAGAGATCCGCAGCTCCAGTTTCGGCTCGCCCTGCAAAGCGCAATTCTTGATCGCCGGATGGCACCTTCATCCCCATCGCGTGAATCACCTCACCGGCCAATGAGCGGTATTCTGGCTCACCCGTCCGCCGCTGCCCTTCATTCTCGAATCCACGAGTTGTCGTATAACGCGCCTTACGCACCAAGCCATCAGAAGCGTCTCGATAGAAATTTACATACCCCAGCCGAGGTAATATTACCCCGTTCAAGAAGGTCTCATCAGGCTCTACCAAAATAAATACATCACCCGCGCCCTCCGCCCCACCGGGACTGAATACAGAACCCAGCACCACAAGCCCCGGGTGGCGTTGCAGCGCCGCAGCAAGCTCCGTATCCGCATCTGGATCACTCTCTTCTGAGAAAATTAAATCCAGCACGATC
>JAYULG010000485.1:0-1752 GCA_043763755.1 Akkermansiaceae bacterium
TGCCACTCCGCCCCTTGCAAGATGGCGATGTCATCCGCGTGAAACTCCCCCTCAGTGAGGACCACGCCGTCATGCGCCCCAGCATCGTTCCTGGTCTCATCGCCTCCGCTGCGCGAAACGTCCGCCAACAGGCCAAGTCCCTGCGCTTTTTCGAAATGGGCCGCGTCTTCCGCAACGCCGGCGGCGGTAAGGCCAAGGACCAAGAAAGCGAAACCCTCGCCCTCCTCCTCTCCGGCTCTGCCCACCCCAGCGGCTGGTCTCAAGCCGAGCGGCCTGTAGATCTCTACGATCTCAAAGCCATCCTCTCCGCCCTCCTCGGCGACCGGAAAATCACCTTCACCCCCAAAGACCGCCCCGGCTTCACCCTCGCCAGTGACATCAAAATCGACGATCAAACCATCGGCATTTTCGCCCGCCTCACCCCAGCTCGCGAGCGTGCGCTAGACTTCACTACCCCAGTCTTCGTCGCGGAGCTAGATCTCGGGAAACTCCGCAAGCTCCTCATCGCCACCAACCCCGCCGCAGACCTCCCCCAATTCCCCGGCTCCTCCCGGGATGCGGCCATGGAACTCCCCATCGTCACGCCCAACGCACAAATCGAAGCCACCATCGCCAAGCTCACCGAGCCGCTGCTAGATTTCAGCGAATGCTTCGACCTCTTCACCGATCCCACCGGCCAGAAAATCCCCGCCGACTGCAAATCCCTCGCCTATCGCTTCCACTACCGCGAACCCACCCGCACCCTCAAAACCGAAGAAATCGACACCGCCCACCAGAAAATCCTCGAAGCCCTCAGCAAAGCGCTCGGCGTGAAGTTCCGGTGAAGAAATCCTACTTCTTTACCAATCTCAGCGCACCAGCTAGTTTGCGGGCATGAACAAGCGAATCACCTTCAACCCAGCACAATGCGGTGGACGCCCCTGCATCCGTGGCATGCGTGTTCGAGTGAAAGACGTGCTTGATCTATTGGCCGCTGGCGTCTCCCAAGCGGAAATCCTTGAGGACTACCCCTATCTCGAATCCGAAGACATCACCGCCTGTCTCGCACATGCCGCCGCAGAGGTAGGTCACCCCGTGCTCGTTACACGCTAAATCATGCGGTTCGTCATCAACGCACAATTGCCGCCAACATTGGGCCGTTCGCTGAATGCTCATAGCCACCATGCCGAAGACGTTGCAGACATCGGCCTGCGCGATGCTGATGGTGAGGTGAATTTTGGAGCTGTCATTCCCCCGCCTAAAGATCAAAGATTCAAAATTACATGTTTCAAAAATCCTCGAAGCACTTACGAAAGAGCTTGGGGTGAAGTCGTCGCAAACACGATTAAGGATAAAAAGAACCATATTAGGAAAACTCACGAATCCCTTGAAATCCAAGGCTAAATCATCATTTCCTGAAGCAATGGTCATCTTAAGGAAAAAGTAGACCTAAATAAGAATAAAGCCATTTCCATGGAATCTCTCTCTGCCATCGACTCCCGCCTGACCCTTGAGTTTCTCCTTGCCGAGCAGGAAGGTCAGTTCTTCGAGAAGAAAGGCCTTCACAGTGAAAACTTATTGAAACATACGAAATTAGCGAATGAGCTGATCGGCATGCTCAATGCAAGTGGTGGAGTTCTGGTGCTTGGAATCTCGGACAAAGGAGCCATCAACGATCTCAGGGATCTACCCTTCGAAACCCTGAATCCTTTCCGGAAGGTGGTCCAAGATCTCATCGATCCACCTGCCAACGTGGAAATTGAGGAAGTTATC
>JAYULG010000486.1:0-1741 GCA_043763755.1 Akkermansiaceae bacterium
GCGCGAGCTGGGAAGTGGGACAACAAAGTTTATACCAGCCTCCGGTATCCACCACGAGCACGCTGCCATCAGGTGCTTGGAGGACATCCGTGGGGTGGAAATTCGGGTGATCGCAGGTCAGTAAATGCGAATCTTCCGTGCGAAAGCTAGCACCCTCTGGGATCATTTTGTGTCTGGAAACGATGCGAAGATTGAACTGCGCGACGAGTAAATCCCGGCCATAGCGAGCAATGCCACATGGTGCGCCTGGGCCTTGATGGGTCATCGGCGGCATGAGGCCACCGGTGCGTGGATGGCCGGCGAGCACATCATTCACTTTCCCCCATACGCCGCCATAGACGGCGTGGATTAACCCATCTCGCCTGCCAGCCGCAGGCTCTTGGAGAAAGGTTCCGGCGACGATCATTTCGCCCTCGGGCGTCCATTCGAGGCCCACTGGATTGTCCATGCCAGCGGTGAATACTGGCTCGAGCGCAGAACCATCTGGTTTCGCGCGGAAAACATGCGCGGCGGATGATTTCCAACCCGGCTGACCGGGTAAATTGTAAGTCTGCTCGGCGAATGCGCCTTTGCACCAATAGATCCAGCCATCTGGCCCGAGGTATGGCCCATGAAGATCATTCGCGCAGCCAGTGAGTGTTTTCCCGTCAAACCAAACTTCGCGTTTTTCCGCAATTCCATCGTCATCGGCATCCGTGAATTTCCAGATCTGCGGCGGCGCGGCGACGTAAACTGATCCTGCGTGCCACAAGCAGCCGGAAGGAAACATTAGCTTATCCGCGAAGACGCTGCGTTTGTCGAAAACGCCGTCACCATCGGTATCTTCCAGCCGCAAAAGGCGGTGTGGCTTGTCCTCTAGCTGCTTTTCAACCGGATCATTCGAGCCTGATGACTCAGTGATGAAAAGCCTCCCGCGATCATCGAAGCACGCTTCCATCGGGCGCTCTACAAGTGGAGCGCCAGCGGCAAGCTCCAAGGTGTAATCCTCTGGGAAGGTGAAATTTTTATTTCCGAATGCGGCAGTCCCACCCATTGCGCCCGCAGTGAGATATGCCACGACGCAAAAGGCGGAGAAGAGGGTTTTCATGGGAATTTTATAGGAAATGAGAAAAGCCATACGCCCGCCCCAGCTCTAAACATTCGCTAGCTTTGCATAATCCTGCGGAAGGCGAGGGATCGGCCAAGCAAGCGGCGGCGGTGCAGACTGCCAGTTCTAGCGAGCGAGCGGTAGGAAAATTTTCATGCACCCCGTGCAGGTAGCCGGCGGCAAACGCATCACCCGCGCCATTTGCGCCATGGATGAAGCCGGCTGGTAGGCTGACTGCGGCCTGCGTCAATGATGAGCCATCGCGGCGGGCGCATACCGCGCCGTGCTCAGTGTGGAGCACGCAGGCCACCCGCACTCCGCCAGCGAGTAGTTCTTGCGCCGCAGCCATCAAGGCCGCTGGGGCCGCAGGATCCAGCGCCCGGCCTAGTGCCCGGCCCGCTTCAGCCTCGTTGATCAATAGGTGATCCGTGAACGGCAGAGCGCTGAAGACGATTTCCCGGAAACGCGGGTGCTCGGTGCTAACGATATCGATGCTCGTGACCATGCCAGCCGCAGAAGCCCGTTCTAACAGATAAGAGGCTCGGCTGCGCCCGTTGTCATCAATTACGTCCAATTCATCGAGTAGCAAAAGATAGGCGAGGTGAAACATCCGCGCTGGGCATTGAGAGAAGTCCAAGCCCTCACCATCGAACT
>JAYULG010000487.1:0-1740 GCA_043763755.1 Akkermansiaceae bacterium
CGGGCTGTCGTTAGAACGCTCCTATAACTCAAACTCGCGCTATAGCCTGCTCTCTGGCCTCGGCTACGGCTGGGCGCATCATTATGAAATCACAGCCACCCGCCGCAGTAGCGTGAAAGCAGGCCTAGGAGAAACCACCAGCTACCAAGCTGCCCCATTTTTCACCGCACTCACCGTGGCCGCAGACCTAATGCGCGATCATACCACCGCCAAAGAATGGGCCACCGCCGCTCTTGTCATCCATTGGGCCGTGGATCAGCTCAAATACAAAGCCGTGGCCATTACCCAAGGGGATCAAAGCCATGAATTTATAGAAATGCCGAATGGAAGCTATATTTCACCCGCTGGTTCCAAGCTCACACTGGCGAAGGACGGAACCGGAAACTTCGAGCTAAGGCAACGCCACGGCTCCACTCTGTCATTTCGGGCAGATGGTAAAATAGGGCGCATCACAGATCCTCACGGCAAAACCCAGCAATTTACCTATAGCTCCAACGGACTACTCGCCCAAGTGAAAGACGCATACAACCGTGGTCTCAACTTTACATGGACGGGCTATAAAATCACTTCTGTTACCGATACCACGAACGCCGCTTCGCCAAATTCAGACCCCGCGAGACGCACCATCAGCTTCGGTTACACCGGAGATAACCTCACTTCTTTCACCGATGCCGAAGGAAAAGTCACCACTTACACCTATGATGCCCAACACCGCATCATCCGTATCAAAGACGCGCTCAACCGCACCACCATTGAGAACGATTACGATGCTCTAAGCCGCGTCATCACCCAGCGCAACCAAGGAGATGCCACTAAAACCTACCAAATCTTCTACACGGGCTTTGCCAACACTGAGATGAACCCCCTAGGCGGCACCACCACCCACTTCTACGATATGCGAGGCCGCCTCATCGGCAGCAAAGATGCACTCGGCAACGAAGATTACACAGTCTATGACGGCCAAGATCGCAAAATCATCTACTACTCGCCCAAACTGGAAGTTTCAAATTGGTATTATAACTCCGCCCACAACCTCATTCAAGATATCGATCCTGAAAACAAAATTACTTATTACTTCTATGACACTCAGCTCCGCCTCCAGCGCATGAAGGATAGACGCGGAAATGATACCACATTTACCTATAATCCCGCCCACCAACTCCTCACCACCAATGATCCCCTAGGAAACGTCACCACCCACACTTATCTATCTACTGGCCTCCTCAATACCACAGCTGATGCCGAGAACAATGCCACCACCTTTGCCTACGATAACTACGGCCACACCAACAAGATCACCAATTCAGATGGCAAATTCGAAACCATGCTCAACAGCGCCTGCGGCGATGTCCTAGCAACGACCGACCCAGACAACCGCACCATCACCTATACCTATAACAAACGCCGTCAACTCCTCACCACCACCGCCCCCATTATCCCCGGTGAGGCTGCCGCCAGCACCACCCACACCTACGATGCCGCCGCAAATCCGGCTAGCACCACCGATGCTAAAGGAAACATCACCACCCACAGTTACAATTCGCTAGGTAACCATGTCACCACCACCGTCCCCGCACTCCCCGGTGGAAACAACGTCCTGACGAGTGGCTATGATCTCCGGGACTGGCTCACCGCCACATCAAACTCCCTCAACCACACCGTCACCACAGAATGGGATGCCGCCCAACGCGTGATCGCCACCATTGATCCCATGGCCCGCCGCACTGAGATCCTTCGTAA
>JAYULG010000488.1:0-24283 GCA_043763755.1 Akkermansiaceae bacterium
AGGATTTCTTTGGACGCGATAGCGAGATCTTTACCTGCCTCGATTGCACTGAGCGCGGGAAAAAGCCCAGCCGTTCCGACGATGGCAATCAGCACCACATCGGCCTCCGCAAGGGTAGCCAGCTCGTTTAGCCCATCCGCTCCAACGTAAATTTTCACCCCTTTTTGCAGCAAGGAGCGCAATCGATTTTCCTGCGCAGCATCATACACCGCTACGTGGCGCACGCCCGTTTCCCGCGCTTGTTGTGCGAGTTTTTCTACATTGCACTTGGCAGCGAGGCCGATGATTTCGATGTGTTCTGGAAGTTCCCGGGCGACTTTCAGGGTAGAAACACCCACCGATCCTGTGGAACCAAGTAACACAACCTTGCGTTTGCGAGTGCCACTCATTGTTACGGAAGAAGCACCCACCGGGTGTAAAAATAGAGCGCAGGCGCGGTGAAACAAATGCTATCGATGAGATCAAGTGAGCCGCCGATGCCAGGGAGCATTCTCCCCGAGTCTTTCGCATCGAGAGCGCGCTTGACGACGCTTTCTGCGAGATCTCCGATTACAGCGAGCATGGCAAGGAGTAGGCTGAGAAAAATAACATGGTGCCATGCTTGAAAGAAGTGGAGCTGCTGCGGAAACAATGCGTAAAGGCTACATCCTGCAATTTGGGAAAACAGTAACGCCCCTCCAAAGCCCTCCCACGTTTTTCCCGGGCTCACATGCGGGATCATTTTGTGCCGCCCGATCATTGAGCCGATGATGTATGCGCCCATGTCAGTAAATTTCGTAACCGCCAATAACCATAGTAATAGAAACGCACCACTACTGCCGACCATGCCTTCCACAGCGGAGGCCTCGGGAATCATAAAGGTGAGGCGAGCTGCAAAGTTAAACAAAAACGGCACATAGAGAAATCCTAGCACATTTGCCGCGACTGCCACCAATGCCTCGTGGCCCCGGATCGGGTAGCGGAGCTGGAGAGTGAAGGCTCCCGCTATCGCGATAAATATCGCAGCCGCGTCAATCGCAAATGATACCTCACGCGCCCCCTGATAGAGATGCCAGTATAGAATTCCGCAATAACCAACCCCTAACAACAAGCCAAACCGCGGAAAACACAACACCCCAGAAGCACGCAGCATGCGATAAAATTCGACGGTGGCGAGGGTGACGAGCATGCCCATCAATGCCAAGAATGCCCATGCGTAATGGCTCACGAATATAGACGTTACGAGTCCCCACAATAGCAAGGTGCTGGTGGTGCGCCTGAGAAAGACGACTGCTTTCGATTGGGCTTGGAGCGCTCGGATTTCAGCCATGGACGGCGTAATCCAAGACGGCTCTGGCTAGCGTGGCAACTCATTCCGGTAAATGACGCGCAACCATTTTCCGCCAAGTGGGTTGGATGGACACACCAGCCTCGCAATTCCGCTAAGGCTCTTAACCACCTAAAAACGATGAAAATTATTGAAATGATGATCGGCACCGCACTCTTCGCCACTTGCACACTCGCCCAAGCTGAGGAGCAAACCAAGCGACCACCGCACAAGCTGCCGCCAGAGCTGCTCGCAAAATTCGACAAAGATGGCGATGGCAAGCTATCGAAAGAAGAACGAGTGGCACTGAAGCAAGAGCGCAAAGCAAAGATACTCGCAAAATTCGACCAAGACGGTGATGGCACGCTCTCGGATGCAGAGCGCGCGATCATGACAGAAAAACGCGCGGAGCTGCTCAAAAAATTTGATGCCAATGCCAATGGCCGCCTCGATCCTGAGGAAATCAACGCCGCGCGCAATGCAGGCGAGAAAGTTCGTAAATTCGGCAAACACAAGCCTTAGCCATGATTTATAAAAGCGATCAGCCCATCTATTCCCCATCAAGGCTATGGATGGCTGGTCGCTCAGGCTCAGGAATGATGCATGAACTGAGCTGAAACTGATCTTTATCCACCAACCATGATTGATAGAGATCTGGTAAAGGTGCTGCGAGGGTGAGTTTTCCATCACGCTCAAGACGGCGAAGGATCACTTTTAAAATAGCAAATGCCATTTGCCCGAGTTCATAGTCATCACGGTTCCGGTGAATCCTTTTTACGAGATCTGTTTGAGCGATGCTTTTGAGTTTATCTGCTAGTGAAAGATCGATCAAATGGGCGATTTCGATCCCATAGCCTGTAGGGAATGAAAGACTTTCTAACAAAGACTTACGTGCAGCATATTCTCCTGATAGCGGTTGCAAGATTTCACATAGTTCAGGATAAAATAATGAAATCAACGGGCGGATGAGGATTTCAGAAACCCTCCCACCACCGCTTACTAGTGTGCTTTCGCCACGGTCCAGCGGGCGCTCATAGTATGCTTTTACATAATTGATACTAGTGTCCGTGAGTAGCGGGCCTACAAGACCTGTGATAAAACCCGAATGGAAGTTTGCTATATCTCCATCCACATAACATATAATATCTCCTCGGGCGACGTGCAGCGCCTTCCATAGATTTTCACCTTTGCCTTTTATGCTGCCATGGTGGGGCGCAATTTCTGCTGAGAAAAAAACAGTGGCTCCTGCCTCGCTTGCATGCGCACGGGTGCGATCAATCGAACCTGAATCGATCACTAATATTTCATCCACTATAGATATTTTTTCTATCAACTCAGTGCGGATACAACTCACAATCTCACCAATGGTCTCCGCCTCATTCAGCGTGGGGATGCAGACTGATATCTTTTGTGATTTTGCCTGCTTGAGGCTTAATAAATACTCCCCGTCTTGGAAGTCTCGAAAGTGGAAGCGCTGCATGCGATAATCAGAAGGAAATCTTCAAGCAAGCATCTCCACAAAATGGCCGAAAACCTCGGAATTTTTCACAATTCCCGAGAACCGATCTGACTGCGGCCCCAGCGCACTGATCAGCGTGGGATCTGAGGTGTGAGTGGTGCCCGTCCAGCCGATCCCGGTGTGATTCCCGACGAATTGGCCAAGTAAACCCTCGGGTTTTTTCATTTGTTCGTTCCACTCGATGACGGGGTGCTCCGCGATGACTTCTAACAACGCGTTTGCTTCGTCTGGTTTGAGAGTAAGGCTGAGATGTTTCTCAATGATGGCCGTAATGAGGGCGGCTTCTTGACCTTTTTGCGCATTCCATTCTGCAAGCAGCTTCTCATGGGATGCTTTGAGTCCAGAGATCCGCGCGAAAGACTCGTTGCTCTTTGTGTAGGCTTCGCCAATGCCATTGAGCCCAGGATTCGCGTTGCCGTGATCACTGGTGACGACGATTAAAATGTCTTCTCGTTTCCCCACCATCACGATCATCCGGGCGATGGCATCATCGAAGGCGAGTTGATCACCCAGTAAGCCGCCGATGTCATTGAGGTGTGCTGCATGATCGACGCGCGCCCCTTCGATTTGGAGGAGAAATGGCTTGCCGCTCGCGAGGAAGCGGCTGAGCGCAGCCTCGGCCATTTCGGTAAGGGTGGGCACTTGGGCAGCGAGTTCTGCGTCATGATCGCGGTCGATAGAAAATGGCAAATGCTCATCAGTAAAGGTGCCTAACAGTTTCCCATCGCGTGAAGCAAGCAATGCATCCCGGCTACGTGCCACGCCATAGCCAGCCGCAGAAAACTCTGAAAATAAGTCTCGTTTGTCTGCACGATGCTCCGCGCTAAAGTAGATACTGCCGCCGCCGAGGATGACATCTACGCGCTCAAGATACTGCGGAGAAATAGCATCCTCGTCCTTGCGCACTTTCACCGCTGCGGCGAATCCCGCAGGCGTCGCGTGGGTGATGGTGGCGGTGCTCACTAGGCCGATGAGTGCGCCCTTTGCTTTCAAAGTTTCAGCGATCGGCTTGAGTCGTGTGCCATCTGGAGTGTAGTTGATGGCTCCATTATTCACTCGCTGGCCGCCACCCCATGCGGTGGATGCCGCTGCGGAATCCGTAACGAGCGAATTCGCGGAAGCAGTATCCATCAGCCCGCGGGAAGCAGCGCGATTATTAAAAAGGCCCCACCAATGAGTGCCGCGTTGCCGCGTGCGCTGCGAGTATGCTTCTGCCAAGGTAAGCACTCCGGGGCTCATCCCATCAGACACCATGAAAATGACACCACGCACCTTCTTGGCGGGCGCGCCCACTGGCTCAGCAGTCGCCTCCGCGCGGGCGATGATGGATGCCGCGCTGCCGAGGGCTGCGGTCTTGAGCCAGTCTCGCCGAGCGAGTGTTGGGCGATGCGTCATGCAGATTTAGTAGCATTTAACAAGCAGAGGGCAACCTCTAGAATTCCGGCGCTTGGAACAAACTTGTCACTTCAGATATGGATTTTGTTTGCGCAGCGCATCAATCATTCCCAGCCATGATGATCCGGCCACCAATATAATGAGGAAGGTAAAACAAGTGGCTGCTATGCCTTCGATGATCTTGCGCCCAGGGTGAAGTGCTACATCGGTAGCCATAATGATGCCTAATACTATAACTGCCACGCTGATGAGACTGAAGACGATGCGGCCTTTTTGTGAGGGATTGGTGAAAATCATGGATGCGGGTAACGTTGTAACAATCATCACGCCGCCGATCACAGCGATGGGATGCACCTCCATTGCAAATCCTGCGACAAGGGCCACCAGCCCACCGAAGAATAGTATGCCTATGACGGCGCCTTCGATTTTCTCGGCGCGGTCCAGCGCGAGCCGCGCGACTGGGTCTCTCAGGAGCAGGAAATTTGCAAGCCCGCCAGACAACCAACTTCCGAAGAGGAAGAGATAATAAGCGAGTGCCACCGGGATCACCAGCAGCGGATGGACGCTGGCTGCTAGAACTTTCAGAAGTCTGAAGCCGATGATCATGCCGATGATGATGGCGAAGCGATTGCCTTGGCTAAAGCGCTGCATGAAGAACGCCCATTTGAGAAACAGCCGATAAAATGCTGAGCGAGCACGATAAGATTCTTTCAGCCCATCCCGCGCATAGTCCATGGCAGGATCAATGCGGAGGGCTTCTTTGAAATGGTTTTCCGCACCCTTCACATCGCCGCGTTGCAGGGCGGCCCAGCCGGCATTTGTGAAGGAAAATGCGTTTTCCGGATCGCGTGCGAGACGGCGTTTTGCTTCGGTTTCAGATTCATCGAGGCGATTTTGCAAACGCAGCACGTGGGCCAGCAGGTTCGAGGCCGTTGGATCATCTGCATCTAACGCGAGGGCATTGCGGGCACATTTTTCAGCCTCTTGCCAGCGGCTCAATCCAATCAAAGCAAGGCATTTAGCATTCCACGCGTAGCCAGACTCAGGCTCAAGGGCGATGGATGACTCAGCGAGCAAGAGGGCTTCCTTGGGTTTTTCTAGCTGCACGAGAATCCTCGCTTGCAAGGCCAGCGGAAACGAATCGCCCGGTGTCAGGCCCGTGGCAGTTTTCGCATCTTGCAGGGCGAGTGCCATTTGGCCTGGCACCTCCATGCGATTCAGCGCCAGCTCGATAAAGGCTGAGGCGTCCTCCGGCTGGTGGGCGAGGTGCGAGAGAACGGCGGCGATGGCTTCTTCATGCCGCCCACGTTCGCGCAGGAGCTGTGCCCGAATGAAATTTTGGCTCATTTTTTCAGCCCGAGGTGGGTGAGAATATCGTCATAAAATCCACTTTGATTGGCGTAAAGCGCGTGGTTTTTCGCACTCTCAAACCATTTTTTGGTAGAAGGTTTCACGCCTTTGGTCGCTTTCACTAACATCTTCCCAGTCACGGGAACCATGCTGCCTTTTTTCATCGCTTCCGTCAGCGCGGCTTCCGTGGCTTGGTCAAAAACCGCTTTGAGATCCGCCCCGGAAAATCCCTCGGTGCGCTTAGCAATGTCCATGGGATCGAAGTCAGTGAGCGGCTTGCCTTTTGCGTGAATCAGCACAATTTCCGCCCGCGCCGCGAGGTCTGGCGGCGGTATGAAAATGATGCGGTCAAAGCGCCCAGGCCGCAGAAAAGCGCCATCGAGCTGCCATGGCGCATTCGTCGCACCGAGAATGAGGAGATCGTCGTTTTGCGCTTGGGCACCATCGAGTTCTGATAGAAATTGATTGATCAATGTGCGCCCGGCGGATTGGCGCATATCGCGGCGATCTGCGGCCAGTGCATCCGTCTCATCAAAAAACAGCACGGCGGGTTTGGATCTACGGGCAAGCTCAAAGATCTTGTGCAGCTTCTGCTCGGACTCACCGATATACATATCCAAAATCTGGTGCAGTCCTACGGCGAGAAATGTGGCATCGATTTCCCCTGCAGTGGCCTGCGCCATGAGAGTTTTGCCACACCCAGGTGGACCATAAAGCAGCACTCCCCCACCCGCTTTTTTCCCATAGGCCGCGAAAAGTTGTGGGTTCTTTAGCGGATGGATGATCTTCATGCGGATGTCTTCCTTCACCTGCTCCATACCTCCCACGTCGGCAAATTTCAGGTTTGTTTTGAGTTGGAAATCGATGCCCAAATCGAGCGCGGCACTGGCATCTAGGCCTTCAAAATGAGGGGCACCCTCGTCTTCCTCATCACGTAGCTCGCCACTGGATGTGATCACGCCGCGCTTGGTTCCACCCGCTTTCAGAATCTCAGCAAGAAGGGCATCGTCCGCATGGGTGCGATCCAGCTCTACCGCCTTGTCGTAAAATTGTCTCGCCCGCGCAGCTTCACGCTCATCCAGCGTCAATCTCGCCCGCAAGAGCCACGCCGCTGCAAAGGTGGGGTCTCGCGTGCAAAGATCTTCCAGCCGGACGATTGCTTGAGAAGATTCACCCGAGAAATCTAACAATCGAGCGATGCCGAGGAGTGCATCACGATTCCGTGCATCAATGGTCACCACGCGGTCTAACAGCTCACGGGCTGCCATGATCCCGAATTGATCCTCTTCCATTTTTGCCACCAGCAAGAGCAGCGGGACATTATTGGGAGATGCCGCAAGGGCGATGCGGATAGCACTCAAATCCATTCCCGGATCAGAATGGGTATTCTGTAAGCGGGCAAGTCCAGATCTCGAAATGAGATTTCCGCCGCGAAACAATGCTCGCACCTGAGACTTGCACGCGGGCCGCCGCTTCTTTAACCACTCCCCTCACATGACCCACGAACCGGACCAACATGCCTCGCTCGGCGCGATGTATTCCGACTATTTCCTCGATTACGCCAGCTACGTCATTCTCGAGCGGGCCGTGCCGCATTTGTTCGACGGCCTCAAACCAGTGCAACGCCGCATCCTCCACGCGATGAACGAAATCGACGACGGGCGATACAACAAAGTCGCCGGGATCGTGGGGAATACGATGAATTACCACCCGCATGGTGATCAATCCATCGGTGCAGCCATCGTCGGTCTTGGCCAAAAAGATTTGCTTATCGATACTCAAGGGAACTGGGGAAACACGCTCACCGGGGATGGTGCTGCCGCTCCCCGCTACATAGAGGCCCGTCTTACGAAGTTTGCAAACGACGTGGTATTTAACCCGAAAACCACCGATTGGCTGCCCAGCTATGATGGCCGCCGCAAGGAGCCTGACACCCTGCCAGTAAAATTTCCGCTGCTTCTTGCTCAGGGCGTGGAAGGCATCGCCGTGGGACTCGCATGCAAGATCCTCCCGCACAATTTCAATGAACTCATTGAGGCTGCCATCGCCGTTTTACGCGAGCAGCCGTTCACCCTCCTGCCGGATTTCCCCACGGGTGGAATCATGGATGCCAGCGACTATCGCGATGGGCTGCGCGGAGGGAAAATCCGCGTCCGCGCCCGCATCTCCACGGATAAAAAGGGCATACTTCGCATCACGGAGATTCCTTTTGGCACCACCACAGGCGCATTGATGGAGTCCGTGGTGGCTGCTGCCGATAAGGGGAAAATCAAGATTGCCAAAATCGAGGATAACACTGCCGCTCATGCAGACATTCTCGTCTATCTTCCCGCTGGGGCAGATCCCGAGCAAACGCGGGATGCCCTCTATGCCTTCACAGATAGTGAACTTTCCATCTCGCCCAATGCCTGCGTGATCACCGAGGGCAAGCCCGTTTTCATGGGCATCTCAGACATCCTCCGCCGCACCACCCTCAATACACGGCGCCTTCTGGAAATGGAGCTAAACATTAAGCTCAGTGAACTGGCTGAGAAATGGCACTTCAGCTCACTCGAGAAAATATTTATCGAAAACCGCATTTACCGCGATATCGAGGAATGCGAAACTTGGGAAGCCGTGCTTAAAGCCATCGACGATGGACTCAGGCCATTCAAAAAACTCCTCAAGCGTGAAGTCACTCCTGAGGATCTCGCCCGTCTCACAGAAATAAAAATCAAACGTATTTCCAAGTTTGATGCATTCAAGGCAGATGGAGAAATCAAAGGTCTCGAAAAACTCATTGACGAGACAGATAAACATCTCCGCAATCTCACAAGATATACTATTCGCTGGTATGAGGACCTCCAGAAAAAGTATGGTAAAGACCGCGAGCGCCGCACTGAGATCGCATCGTTTGAGCGGGTGGACCGCATGCAAGTGGTCGCTGCCACAGAGACACTCTATCTGGATGCAAAGAATGGTTTCGCAGGCTATGGGCTAAAAAAAGACGGTGAAGTCATAGAGAAGTGCTCAACTATCGATGATATCATTACTTTTACCCAAGACGGTAAAATGCGGGTGCTTAAAGTGGCAGATAAAGTTTTTGTCGGTCAAAAGCCCTTGCGCGTGGCCATCTTCCGCAAGGAGGAAGATCTGATCTACTCCATGATCTACCGCGACGGTCGCGATGGGCCGATATTAGCAAAACGCTTCACAGTGGGTGGCATCACTCGTGATAAAGAATATAACCTCACCAAAGGCACGCCCGGCAGCCGTATTCTCTACTTTGCGTTTCATAAAACAAATGAAGAAAGTGCTGCGCAAATGTTATTAGTCCACCTCAAGTCAGGGCTGCGCATGAAAGACCTCATCCGCCCGCTGCACTTCGCTGAGTTTGGTATTAAGAGCCGCACGAGCGCAGGCAATATAGTTACTAAACACGGCATCGAAAAAATCATACGCGCACCAAAAGACTACGATCCCAAGCTAGGTGCTTGAGCAACTTAAAGACAGGCGATTGCGTAGTTTTAAGCGCACATCATCGCTAAATTGGGCGATGAGGTCATCAACGAACACAACTATATCTATAGAGTCATCCATGATAAGTGGCGTGAGATCCATACCGAAGATGAGCTGCGTGCTGGCATCAGAGGCGTTTGCATCGAAGAAAGTGGCATTTGCTGCACGGCGGCCGAGGATGCCAAGGTCATAGCGTTTTCCCCCGCCGATCTGCGAATCAAAAGCCCCATGCAGTGCCGCAGCTAGATTATCCCAACCACTCACATCCATCAGGACCTTTGCTTCATCCGGCAGCCAGTCAAGATTCCGCCAAACCTCACAGCCGATGACTTTTTTCGGGCGATGGTCTAAGGGAAGCTCACGGATGGCGAGCAACGCAGCGATCGCCACGCCAATGTGAGTATCGTGTTTATCAGCCAGATTATGAGTGTAAACCACCTCAGGCCGAGTGAGATTGAGAATTGCTCTAAGATCACTTTGTAAATCCGACTTCTTTGCATTTTTAACCGCACTACTAGGATATGCTAACTGAATCATGGCAGCATAGCCGCCGATCATCGCTGCGGTGTTTTGCTCCTGACTCCGAACATGCATCATCTGATCATTGGTGAAGCTAGCATATGGACCTATGCGAGAGCTTCCCGCACCATTCGTGCACGTCACGCCGCCGAACCAGCGGTCATCCCAGCCAAAGCACTGGAGGATGCCATGAAATGCCATAAACTCCAAATCATCCTGATGTGCACCGATCCCCAAGTGAGTGACGCGCCGCAGGGCATCTGCTTCGGCAAGACCGTCAGGTATAAAAATCTCAGCAGTAGAGTGATGAAATTTCATATTATACAAAAGAGCGCCCTCGGCGAGCTTGCCGAACATTCAATCTTTTCAACTCACCACTTTTAGAAGTACCCCGGCTTGGATTCGAACCAAGGACCAATTGATTAAGAGTCAACTGCTCTACCGACTGAGCTACCGAGGCATTGGATTAAAGCGAAAATGGCCACCTGTTTTATATTCTACAGAAAACATGCAACTGAATTCCGCTACGGCGGTGATAACACCCTCGCCGAGAGGTGCAAACCCAAATTGATGAAATTTCTGGCGAAAATTCGATTGCCAAGCGCTAATCTTTTCGTCAGCTTCCGCCCTGAAGAGTGACCGAACGGAGGTTCGTGCAGCTCCTTATTGGTCTTCTGGACCGTTGCCCACTTGCCCACCCGGCTACTTCCGCATCAAGGCGTGAATTCAACTGGCGAAAGTTTAGGAATGCAAAGGTCCATTTCGATTATACATGGTTCACGAGGCATACCACCGCGTCCACCTACACACGTTTCACCCAAGTCATATATCTTCCGGCTTCTTCAGCCAGCCTTTCAAACTTTTCTGAGTCCACTCGCCTTCCCATCTAGTTTTAGCGCACGACGCACCAGATTTTCACCCGATCACTGATGAGCAATAACATCAACGAGGATGCCCTCCCACCCCCAGCAAAAAAAAGTGCTGTCCCTACAACGCGCAAAACAGCAGCCAAGAAAATAGCTACCAAAACTGCCTCCAAGAAAGTAGCCAATAAAAAAACGACCGCTAGAAAAGCCGAATCCTCAGTCGTCAAGGCAGTTCCACAGACTGTGGAGGCCCAACCTCTGAAGATCCCTCGCGCTAAAAAAACTGTTCGTGTCCCAACGGTTGAAATTACTGAGGCCGAAAAAACACCACCTGCGGCCAAAAAGACCACTCGCGTGTTCGGTCGAGTCCCCGGAGGTGGCCCAACGAGCACTCGTGAAAACTCAGCTACTGAAAGTCCCGCACACACTCCAGACATCCCATTACAGGCGGCTTTTGTGCCCCAAGCTCCACTTCCGCAACAGCCTGAAACGCGCAGCTCACCCGCTCAGGAAAGTCCAGCCCAAGAGCCTCAAAATCGGCAGAATCCGCCATCTGAGAGCCGTAGTAAACGGCGCCGTGAAAAACGCAAACGCCGCAACAACGAGCGAGGTGAGCGTACGGAACAAGGTGGCCAACCTCAAAAAAATCGCCAAGGCGGGCAACAGGGAAATTCTCAAGGCAATTACAAAAACCAACAACGCCAGCGCCACGAGCCAAACAATGATTTTGATGACCGCCGCCCTACCCTTCTCGACGGCCCAAAAATCGAGGCAAACGGCATGCTCGAACTCGCACCAAAAGGCTTTGGCTTCCTGCGCGTGCCGCAAAAGAATTTTGAACAAGCTCGCGACGATGTCTTTGTATCACCGGAACTCATCCGCAAGTTCAATCTCCGGCTCGGCCAATGGATCCACGGACTCTATCAGGAAGGCTTGCGTGGCCCGCAGCTTGTAGAGATCACCTCCATCAATGATTTGAGTCCCGAGGCATCCGCCAAATTACCCCACTTTGATGAACTCAAAGCCATCAATCCCACTCGCCGCATCAGCTTTGAAACTACGCCCGAGCGTTTCACCACCCGCGTGATCGATATCATGGCACCGGTAGGCCGGGGCCAGCGTGGGCTCATCGTCTCGCCACCACGGTCTGGTAAAACGACGTTGCTTCTCCACATGGCAGAAGCGATCCGTGAGAAGTATGACGAGGCAATTCATCTAATGGTCGTCCTCGTAGATGAGCGCCCGGAAGAAGTCACAGAATTCCGCCGTGCGCTTCCAGGGACGGAGATCTACGCCAGCTCAAATGACGAGCAAGCCCGCAACCACTGCCGTATCGCAGAGCTTGCCATCGAGCGGGCAAAGCGCCTTGTCGAGGCTGGTAAAGATGTATTTCTACTCATGGATTCCATCACTCGCCTCGCCCGCGCCTACAATGGAAATATGAATCAAAGAGGCCGTGGCACGGGTTCTGGAGGCATCACAATCGGCGCTCTAGAAATCCCCCGCCGCCTTTTTGCGGCTGCGCGAAACACTCGTGGTGGAGGCTCGCTCACTATCCTTGCCACCGCGCTAATTCAGACAAATTCCCGCGCGGATGAAGCGATCTTTATGGAGTTCAAAGGGACCGGAAATATGGAACTGGTGCTGGATCGCAAGATCGCAGAAAACTATATCTACCCCGCTGTTGATATATTCAAATCTGGCACTCGTCGCGAAGAATTACTCCTCGCAGACCACATGCTACACAAGATTCATCTCATCCGCCGAGGCCTTGCGGGTCACCGGCCTGCCGAGGCCATGGAGCGCTTGTTGTTTTTCCTCAAGAAGTTTCCCAACAACCCGCAGATGTTGATGGAGATCAAAGGTTGAAATGCCCTTCAATCTCGGCCTTCGCGGGTGTTGAGGCTCTCGGCGATGGCTTTGATCGCCTCACCCGATTCCTTTTCCACAAGTGGCCGTGCCAGCATTTCCTCGTAGATCGCGATGTAGCGGCGGGCCACTTCTTTATGGCTAAACTGCGCCTCACTCTCGATCATGATGCGCCGGATTTCTCGCTCACGAATTGCAGAGGGGAGCGCGTGAAAACTCATCGCTTGATCGATGGCCCAACGGAATCCACCCGAATTATAGTGATCAAAGCGGAAGCCATTACCGGTTGATTGCTCGAGATTGAGCGGTGTGATGGTATCATACAGCCCGCCCGTAGAATGCACCACTGGCAGCGAACCATAGAGTGGCGAAGTCATCTGAGGCAGGCCGCAGGGCTCAAACAAAGAAGGCATCAGCATGAAATCAGAACCTGCATAAGCCAAGCGGGAGAGACGTTCATCAAAGTCCACGATGGCCACTCGCTCACGCAAATCAAACGCACTTACGATCTTATCCACCCATGGTTGATGCGGGCCATTCGCGACGATGACCACCTGCAAGGTCCGGTCCCAATAATCCGTGACGATAGAGTGCAAAATATCCGTTAAAAGCTGTGGTCCCTTTTGCACCGGGTCCAGCCTTGAGGGCCAGAAAAAGATGGGTGCATCCGCATTCTCAGTGAGCTGAAGCTCACGTTGCAGAGCGAGCTTGTTTGCCCGCTTGCCTTCCATGAAGTCATTGCAATCAAATGTGCGCTCTAGGGAATCATCCGTCTCCGGATTATATGAAACATCCGGCGCATTTAAAATTCCTGCGGAGCACCCGGCAAAATATTTACTACGCAATTCTGCCCTCACGGAATCCGGCACGACTGAGTGCCAGCCTTCTACGATTTCCCATAGAAAGCGCGGGCTTACAGTATTGATATAATGTGCTGCAAAAATCCCGGACGTGAGAAGATCGACAGGCACGTGCGAGCGCGCAAAATCATAGTTCACTGGAGCACCCGAAAAGTATAAGTTAATCCAAAACTCGGCAGCATCAATGCCCGCTTCTTCAATCTGTGCAAGTGTGACTTGCCGGGTATGAATGTTGTGAACGGTGAATAAACTTTTAATCCCTCGGCGCCGCGCCATCCCAGGAATCAATGCGGTCATCCAATCGTTACAATGAATCAAATCTGGTCGCACCATCGGCACGATGTGATTGATCACTTCCCGTTGGAAAACGAGGGCGATGCGCATCGCTTCATCAGATTGATTACTATATACTTGCTCGCGGTAGTAAAAGATACGGTCCTCCGCCAGATGGATATGTGCCTCTGGAAGCACTTCATGGTATTTCCTTAACTCTCTTTCATGCAGGGTAAATATATCCCCTTGGAACATGCGGCGGTAGTTTGGCATCGCCACGTGCACATCCGCTCCCAGCTCGAATAATGCAGAAACCAAGGAAGCTGAAACATCTGCAAGACCTCCCGCCTTTGCAGACATGCGCTGTGCCATATTTCCCATTCCAGACGGGAGATACGTAATCTCGGGAGTGACAATGAGTATTCTTGGCTTTTGGAGCTTGGGAGAGGCAGGCATCAGAGGGTAGAATCGTTGCGGTTCACACGTTGGAGTGAAATTGAAAGGAAATCTTCAGACTCACCACTCAAATCGACTCGTCTGGAAGGAATTTTTACACCGTCTCTTCCAGCTATGCTCTCAATGGTGTGCCAAATGCCGAATGCAGTATTGCGACCACGTTTCCAAGCGCTCGAATCCCTCCCCAGCCAAGTAATCCAGCTCAGAAAAACCTAAATCCAGCAGCGCGTCTTCCCGCGATTTCACGTCAGTCGCATTCAGTTTTATTAAATGCACAATCCCCAGATGCACTTGTCCCACAGGATTTGAGTCATCGTTGAGCAGCCCGATGATCTGATGAGAATGGTTTCCTGGTAAATCTAACTCCTCCTCGATCTCACGGGCCACCGCAGCATGGTAGGCATCCGGTCCAATTCTGCCCTCACCCATATCGATGGGATTGACGTGGCCGCCCACGCCGACTGAGATTTTCGCATGGAGCCGGCTTTCCCCGCCCGCCTTGCCTCGGGTGTAGTGAAGGATTCGGGTGCCACACTGGAAAATGCAATACGGGATCAATTGCTTGTGGCTGGGATCATCCTCGGCGGCGGCACGATCCATGAAAAAGTGATTTGCCAGTTCCAACAAGCTTGCCACCGCGCGATCAAGATCCTCAGTCCGCAGACCCTGAAACACACCAATTTCTTCCAATAACGCACGCTTCACCACTAACACCTCTTCACCATCATACTTCGCCATGCCGCAGAGCCTAATGCGCAGTTTCCATCCGCCAAGTCTCCATTGCATGGCATGTTCGCATCCATTGGTGCCGTATGCTCTGCAGCAGCAAATACTCCAGCGGCTTCGCCCGGCCAGCCGTGTTTTTCCAATCGGGAGCAGGCATGCTGCCACGAGGGGATCCATAGGCCCTCGCGCAAGATCTGCACACCATCGCGCGGAAAGCTAGTGGGCAGCAGCGCTTTGCCTGCGAGGTGGAAGCACAGCCATGCTCGCCACGCCCGCGCTTCCGCACGTGGTCCACTCATGCGGCTGGCAAGATGTTGAAAATGGCGCACGGGATTCCCCAAAAAACCGCATTTTCCCGTGGCTGCCATTTTCATGATCCAGACGAGCGCCGCATACGGCGGAGCACATTCCCCGCAAAGCACGGGTGCTTTACCAAGGTCTGCCGCCCAAGCTTTGTTGAGCTGGAGCACTGCCTGAGCTGGCTTCCCAGCGAGCCAATACGATTGGGCATTGTGCAGTGCTGCCTCGTAGAAATCTAGTCCTTTCGCCGTGGGGCAATGGTTGCTGATAGATACATGTGCTACTGCCGAAAGGCTGGGAAGCCATGGACATGGCGGATTGATCAACACTGTCATTCCATCTTGGTTCACGACCACACGTTGTTTGATATGCTGCTAGAAATCAATCCAGCAACACACCATTTTCAGCGCTTGCATCTGCGATCAAATTGGCAATCCTGCCGCCCCCATGAGCAGCCGTTTAGAAGGAAAAGTCCTCGTCGCCCAAGGTGGCGGCCCCACCCCTGTCATCAATCAGAGCATCGTGGGCGTGGCCCTAGAAGCGCGCAAATTCAGCCAAGTGACCTCAATCTACGGGGCGGTGCATGGCGTGCGCGGCATCATTGATGAAAACTTCATCGATCTCACCCGTGAGACCACTAACAATCTCGAGCAAGTGGCCGGCACACCTTCTTCTGGCCTGCTTTCCACTCGAGATAAACCTGATGAGGAATACTGCGCACGGATGTTTAAGGTAATGCAAGCGCACGATATCCGCTACTTTTTCTACGTCGGCGGCAATGATTCCTCGGATACCGTCCGCATCGTGAACGAGCAGGCGAAGGAAGCGCAATACGAGCTGCGGGCCATCCACATTCCCAAAACGATTGATAACGACCTCGAAGAAAACGATCACTGCCCGGGATTTGGCTCAGCGGCACGATTTGTAGCGCAAGCATTTACCGGGATCAACCTTGATAACCGTGCTCTGCAAGGCGTTTACATCGGAGTGGTGATGGGCCGCCACGCGGGATTCTTGACTGCCTCATCGGCGCTAGCCCAGAAATACTTTGATGATGGGCCGCACCTCATTTACCTGCCAGAGCGCCACTTCAAAATGGAAAATTTCCTCGCGGATGTGGACCGCGTTTATCAGAAACACGGTCTCTGCACGATCGCCGTTTCCGAGGGTATATCTGATCCAGATGGCACCCCGATGATCGTTAAGCTCTTAGGCACTGAAGAGCGCGATTCCCACGGCAATGTGCAGCTTTCCGGCACGGGCGCACTGGGCGATCTGCTTTCGAATGAAATCCGCAAGGGCCTAAGTATCAAACGGGTGCGCTCCGATACCTTTGGCTATCTGCAACGCTCTTTCATGGGCATTCAGTCAGACCGCGATGCTCGTGAAGCCCGCGAAGTAGGCGAAAAAGCCGTGCAATATGCCATGTGGGATAATGTCGATGGCTCAGTGGTCATCAAGCGCCCGGTGCTCGACTACAGCGTGGATTACCAGCTCGTGCCAATCGGAAAAGTGGCTGGAAAAACCCGCCACATGCCAGACAACTTCATCAATCAAGACGGCAATGGCGTGACACAAGATTTCGTCAACTACTGCCGGCCATTGCTCGGCTCCAGCTTGCCAGAGCCGCACCGCCTACGCGCACCCAAGGTGCCGAAGATCTTGCACGTTTAAGCAGCTTCCCGTTTTTAAACTCGCACCTCAGCCCGTCCGCATCACCGCAGGCGGGCTTTGGCGTTTTTGCCATCATCACTCGCGGGAAAATTCCTTTTCAATCGCCCCTTGACCCGAGGCACTCCACCCCCTACCTACCCGTTCTGTATGGGATTTGAAACACTTGGGCTCTCCGCAGCCGTTCTGGAAGCCATTGAGGAGTCCGGTTACACCACGCCTACGCCCATTCAGGCACAGGCCATTCCGATGATTCTTGAGGGAAAGGACGTGATCGGCGCCTCGCAGACTGGCACTGGGAAGACCGCCGCCTTTGCTCTGCCTTCACTCTCCAAGATCACCAAACTCGGGAAACCGCAAATTCTCATCCTTGAGCCGACTCGTGAACTCGCCCACCAAGTGGCTGAGCAATTCGAAAAATATGGCAAACACACCGGGCTAAAAGTCGCACTTCTTTACGGTGGCGTAGGCCTCGGTACTCAGTCTGAGCAACTTGCCGCAGGCGCAGACATCGTCGTTGCCACCCCAGGGCGGCTCGTCGATCACTTTTACCGGGCCAGCATGCGCTTCAGCGAACTCAAGGTCCTCATTCTGGATGAGGTGGATCGCATGCTCGACATGGGTTTTCTTCCTCAAGTCCGGAAAATCGTCAATCTCTGCCCGTGGGAAGGCCGCCAGACGTTGTTTTTCTCGGCCACCATGCCGCCCGCAATCCAAACCTTTGCGCAATGGTGTCTCACCGATCCACAGCGAATCGAAATCGCTCGCACGTCCATCCCCACCAGCGTGACTCACGCATTTTATCCTGTGGCAATGGATCAACGGGACGAGCTGTTGTTAGAATTGCTCAAACAAACTGAGTATCACTCGGTGATGATTTTTACCCGCACTCGCAAGGAGGCAGATCAACTCACCACCTTGATCAAGACCACTGGCCAATCCAAAGTGGCCGCCATGCACTCGGACATCAATCAAGCCGATCGCATGAAAGCGCTTGCTGGTTTTAAAGCAGGCGAATACGAAATTCTCGTCGCCACGGATGTGGCCGCCCGTGGGATTGATATTTCTGGGGTCTCGCATGTGATCAACTACCGGGTCCCAGAAAACGCCGAAGACTACGTCCACCGCATCGGCCGCACAGGCCGTGCCTCCGCTGAGGGCGATGCCTTCACCATCCTAACCGCCGATGAGCTGGACTATGCAAAGTCCGTGGAAATTTTCATCGATAAGACGATTCCCCGCCGCAAGCTTGAAGACTTTGACTACATCTACACGGCGTTGTTAGATGACTCCCCCATCAAGCCCGTCCGCAAAAAGAAGACTGGCGGAAAAAAACGGAGATAAAGGTCTCCTTGGCGACTAAAAGTCAATTCGCAAGATCTTCTCGGTAGAAGACTTTGATAAACTTCAGTTTCCGCGCCTCATCGTAGCCGTGTTCTAGATACTTCTCAGGCTCAGCGGCGACGTTGGGTTTGAGCCGGATCTCCACGCCAGTATCCAGCTTCATCACTGAGGAGATTTTCTTCTTAGCCTTGGAGACATCCTTTTTCGAGATCTCGAACGAGTCATCCAGTCGGTGGCCTTGTTCCTCTTCGACCTTCGCACGATGCTCGGCAAACTTCGCCGCCGCTTCCGGGCTTTTTAAAACTTTTTCCTCAAACTCTTGGAGGCTGAAGTTTTCTTTTTCTTCGAAGTAGGTGATCGCATCTCTCGCTGCACTGGAGGCATCCCACGGCGGCGCTTGATCATCATGAGAATTTTTCGGCACGTCCTTTTTCTCTTTCTCGAGAAAGGCCACCGCCATGTTTGCATACTTATTCGTCAGGAATGGGCTGTCCGTGATCGGCACCACCCCGAGGAAATCACGCACCCAAAAGCGCGAATCTGAGCCAGTGCGATCAAAGGTGAGCACATAATAGCCCTTGGTAGCCATGTGATTGAGAATGAGGCAGCCTTTGTCGATTTTTTCAGGGTTGATCCCCTGTTCCGTGTGCAATTCAAGATCGCCATCGCGGGTGGAGATACTAAGAAATGGGACGACGCTTTCAGATTTAAGGATGCATAGGCCTTGAGTCACTTCGCCATCGATTTCGATGTTCTTGATCAGGCAAATGCATAAATCGCCAGACTTGATGTTTGGGTGGTTCGACTTTGCGTAGAGGCGCTTGGCAATATCGCAGCCTTTTTCTAACAACCCAGCTTCTGACGCAAAAATCGCAGCGGTGTAGGTGTTCATTTCATGCTGCTCCAACGATGAATGATGGCTGAAGCGGTGGGCAGTGAGATTTTTGAACGGTTTGAGAAAAATATTGGAAAGCGTTTCCTGATCCTCCTCGGCGATTCGGAAAACATCCTTGGATGTCTGGAGTGGCTCATCCCGCTGAGGGTGACCGACTTTTGCGAGAACCAGGCCAGTGGCCGTGGCAGAGGTAAAACGAATCTTAGCAGACATGGGGGCAGCAAGCTAGGCTGCCGCCGACTTTTGAAAACACCCAAATCGGAAAATCCGTGGGCATGTGAATTTAGAAATTAAACACGGCTTGCGGACTGTCTTCCTCAGGTTCCTCCGCGAACGACTCCGATACCTCTCCCCCGCACAATCCCAACACTGCGAAGCTGATCAATCGCTCTAAAGATTCCTCCATCGTCGGGTGCGGTTTCCCATTTTTGACCAGCAAACTGTGATGGGTTAGAAGGTGAATCATAGCACCTTGGATGAAGTGAAAGCGCTCTTCCAGATTCACGATTGAAACCTCAGGAAGCAATTTGCTTAGCGCTTGTATGAAACGCTCATTTACCTCCGAGAAGATCTGCTTTTCCTGTGGAAATAGCGAGTTTCCATGATCTGTAAAAATTCGTCCAACCAATTGATAAAAAGAAGTTTCTGAATTTTCTTTGAGCGCGAAATTTGCCCGCAGCGGCTTGATGTATGCTGCAAGTATTTCCTCAATTTGAATGCGTCCTCCACCCGCCTTCCGCACGGCCTTCTCCAAGTGCGCAAGCCGATCTTTTTGAAGCGGCAGCGCATAGTGCAGGATCACCGTGGCTAGGAGATTCGCGCGGCTACCAAAATAATAGTTTACCGAGGCCACGTTCATTCCCACAGCCTGACTCACGTCTCTCACCGCCACGCAATCGAAGCCTTTTTCCGCAAACAAACGTTCCGCCGCATCAAGCAATTTTCGCTTCGCACCAGAGTCAGGAATCGTCAAATCGCGCATGTGTTATGCCGAGTCAATCGATTGAACCAATAATGTCAAACGAACGATTCAATCGAAGCACTTTAGCACTGATTTTTTTGGGATCCCCGCCCGGCAATCCGTGAGTGCGGAAAATCTCAATCCATGCGCAAGATTTTACCATGCCCACGCCGTAACTTACGCTGTCTTATGAAGCACTCCGTCATCATTTATTTGTTGCTTCCTATCGCCCACGGCCAAGAAAAGCGGACCTTTGACGATCATGTCTTGCCAATTTTCGAGCAGTCATGTCTGAACTGCCACAACCCGGATAAAAGCAAAGCTGGCCTCGATCTCTCCACCTTCGCCGCCACCCTCAAGGGCAGTTCAGGCGGAAAAATCGTGGAAGCTGGCGATCCGAGTGGCTCATTGATCGCCTGCGTCAAACACACAGCGGAACCCACCATGCCGCCCGAGGGCGATAAACTTTCCGACTCACAGATCGAAATTCTCGTCGCCTGGATTCAAGATGGATTGCTCGAAAATAAATCCTCTTCTGCGCGGAAACCTTCCAAACCTAAATTTGAAACCACCCTCCGCTCAGACCCCACCGCCAAACCCGAAGGCCCTCCGCCGATGCCTGAGCACCTTTTGCTCGACCCTCCAGTGGTCACCCCTCGCGCCAGCGCGGTCCATGCTTTAGCCACTTCGCCTTGGGCGCCACTCCTCGCAATCACTGGCCAGCGCCAAATCCTTCTTTTTCACACGGAAACCTTGGAACCAATCGGGATCCTGCCATTTCCTGAGGGCGATCCCATCTCGCTCAGTTTTACCCCAGATGCCCGCTATCTAATCGTTGGCGGCGGCGTTCCTGGGAAATCTGGCGTGACAGTCACGTTCGATGTCATCACTGGCAATCGCCCCCTCACGTCTGCCAAGGAATTCGATGCGATCCTCGCCTGCGACATTCGCCCGGGCTTCGATCTTGTGGCGACCGGCGGCCCTTCCCGCCTCCTGAAAACTTGGGATGCCGCGACGGGTGCAGTTCTTAAATCCGTGAAAAAGCACACGGATTGGATCACCGCCCTCGATTTTTCTCCAGACGGCGTATTGCTTGCCAGTGGTGATCGCAACGGCGGCGTCTGGGTCTGGGAAAGCGAGTCTTGCAACGAGTTTCACACCCTCCGTGGCCACCAAGCTGCGATCACCGCCACCGTCTTTCGCGCGGATTCAAACCTGCTTGCCACCGCATCCGAGGATGGCAGCATGCGTTTTTGGGAAATGAATGGCGGTAGCGAGGTCAAAAAAATCGATGCACATCCCGGTGGTGTCACGGCATTTGCCTTTGCACCAGACGGCTCATTCGTCACCACCGGGCGCGATGGAGTCGCGAAACTCTGGAAGGCCGATTTCGCTCACGCGCGCGATTTAGGCGAAAAACAAGCTAGTTTACCCATCGCCTGCGCCATCGACTTCACCTCAAAATACGCATTCGTTGCGGACGCAAATGGAACAACTCATGCGTTTAGAAAGGATGATGGAGTAAAGTTTGGGGAAATTTCATCAAATCCCCCTTTGATCGCCAGCCGCATAGCGGTGCTGAATGAACAGTTATCGAGCGCGAGGCAAGTGATGCTTCAGACAGGGGCGGCACTCTCGAATGCCACCTCCGCCCGAGATGCCGCAGGCTCGGCTGTGACTCAGGCCACAAAAGATTTGGACCAAGCCATTCAGATCGAAAAAGCCGCCCGCGACGGTGCAGCCTCAGATCCCACTGCGGCCAACCAACAGCTCGCGGCGGATGCTCTGGCGCGGATTCCGACGCGAGAGGCTGAAATTCCAGTTCACCGCAGTGCACATGAAGCTACTGAAAAAGCTCTCGCCGATACTCTTGCAGCTCACAATTTATCGAAATCGGCTACCGAGAAAATTGAGCTTTCCCACAAAAAATGGACCGCTGCCGCAATCAATTCCCAAGTCATTGCGAGCCACAAGGAGGCCGAAGAAATGTCGATGGCCACCGAGGAACAGCAGCTCGATTTCACTCAGGTTGCTGGAGAATATACGCTTCAAGCAGACGCTTTAAACCGGAAGCGGAGTGACCGTGAGCAACTTGTGAATATGTCGGAAAAACCCTTGTCCGCGGAGATCGTGATGGAGGTGAAAGCAACCCTCACAGCCGTTGATGCAAAGCTCGCGGAACAACTCGACGCACTCTTACGCACTGAATCTAAGCTCATCGCACTTCGGGGTTCAATTGACCAAACTGCCCCGCTTGCAATTGCCAATAAAGAAAAATCACAAGTGTTGAAAATAGCTTACCTTGAGTCAGTTAAGTAAATTTCTACTGCTTTTACTGATCTGTGAAATCGAAGGGATAGAATTGCATAGAGGCAAAGGAGTATGAGCTTTAAGACTGGCAGATGGATAGTTTAAATATTCTGCTTTAAACGATTGATTCAATAAATCCGGATGATGAATTTTCTGACAACGAATCGGTGTGAATAACTGTTATTGTTTTAAACAATCGCTTTTGAATTTTTTAATCAAAGGTGGATGGTGCTTGCTGCGCACAACCGAAAGGAATTGCTGCCAAGGAAGAGTTTTTCTTGAAACTGAATGCGAGCACAGGCATATCCCTGCCGACGCTAATCGCACGGAGGGGTGGTAGAGTGGTCGATTGCGCCAGTCTTGAAAACTGGAGAGCCGCAAGGTTCCGTGGGTTCGAATCCCACCCCCTCCGCCAATTTTTATTTATCAGTGGGTTTTCCGCTGCCGTCTCCGCGCATGACAAAATTTCGCCCCTGCATCGATCTCCACCAAGGGAAGGTCAAACAGATCGTGGGTGGCAGCCTGCGCGATGAGGGACCGGGGCCTCGCGAGAATCATGTGTCGGAGCATCCTGCTGGCTGGTTTGCCGAGCGCTTCCGAGACGATGATGCACGGGGAGGACACGTCATCAAACTAGGTCCCGGCAACGATCAGGCGGCACGCGAGGCACTCGCCACTTGGCCTGGCGGGCTTCAGATCGGCGGAGGGATCAATCGAGACAACGCAAAAGAATGGCTAGATGCAGGGGCAAGTCACGTTATCGTCACCTCGGTGTTGTTCGACCCACAGGGATTTTTCCGCGCAGATGTGCTGGAGAAATTGGCGAAATCTATTGGAAAAGACCGTCTCGTTATTGATCTGTCGTGCAGGGCGAATATAGGCGGCTGGACGGTGGCGATGAACCGCTGGCAAACGCTGACTGAGCTGCAACTTACGGCGGCGGTGATGGATCGGCTGGCGCCTTTTTGCGCTGAGTTTCTCATTCACGCGGCAGATGTGGAAGGGCTGTGCGGAGGGATTGATGCGCCGCTAGTGGCCCACCTCGGGGCGTGGGGGAAAATTCCAATCACTTATGCAGGCGGCGCGGCTAGTATGGAGGACGTGCTCTTGATCGAACAAGCAGGCGCTGGAAAAATCGATGCCACGGTAGGCAGTGCACTCGACATTTTTGGCGGTAGTGGATTGGTTTACAGCGAGTTAGTGAAGTGGAATCAACGCATTTCAGGAGTTTGAGGGAAAGCGGTTGCGTGATCGGCTCGCATCGTTTTACGCTCGCCGCGTGCCCGATCTGGAAATGCAACCGTTCTCTTACGGAGTAACCGTGAATCCTGATTTTTTGCGCTCAGTTTTCCATTCAATGTTGAAGGCACGGATCTTGGAAAACAAGCTTTCAAGCCTCTACAAAGCTGGAAAAATCGTGGGTGGTGTCTATCTAGGGCGTGGCCAAGAAGCGGTGAGCGCAGCGCTGGGGACTGCCTTGATCCAAGGGCACGATTTTTTTGCACCGCTGATCCGGGATCAGGCGGGCCGCACCGCTTTTGGCGAGCCATTGATCGACTGCACGCGCACCTACCTAGGTTCTGCACTGGGACCGATGCGCGGGCGGGATGGCAATATCCACCGCGGAAGGCCGCAGATGGGGATGCCAGCGATGATTTCCCACCTCGGCGCGCAAGTTCCGGTCATCGCAGGGATGCTTTTCGCCAAGCGCTTGCAAGGCACTCTTACTGGCCGGGTGGGTGCCACGTGCATCGGCGATGGTGCGACTTCGACTGGTGCATTTCACGAGGGTTTGAATCTAGCCGCAGTGGAGGGGCTGCCACTGGTCATCATCGTGGGAAACAATCAATTTGCGTATTCCACGCCGAATCACCGCCAGTTCGCTTGTGCCGATTTAGTGGAAAAAGCGCGAGGTTACGGCGTAGGTGGCTATTCGGTGGATGGCACGGATTTACTTGCTTGTGCATCGGTGATCACGGAGGCAGTGCGCAAAGCACGTGAAGGCGGCGGCCCACAAATGGTGGTTGCGCGCTTGCTGCGGCTCTCCGGCCATGGCGAGCATGATGATGGTTCCTACGTGCCGACTGAAATCCGCGGCGGCCACTACGGGCGGGACTGTGTGGAGGTGGCCATGCGCCAGCTCGTCGAGCATGGGATCGCCACGG
>JAYULG010000489.1:0-24234 GCA_043763755.1 Akkermansiaceae bacterium
CCACAAGTGGGTAATTATAATTGTCGTTAAGGGAATTTATAATTGTCGCTGGACAGCGTGGTCATCGGCGTGGCGAAGGGCACAGTTCTACCCCATTGAAATCAGGAGGGCAACCACGGCCATTACGGGTTCCCATTCCACTCCCCCAATGTTCTACCCCATTGAAATCAGGAGGGCAACCACGGCTGCCCAATGTGCTATCAATCGTGAGCCATTGGTAGCTTTCTAAGCAGTTACCAATTTGCCTGAATTGAAAAATCGCACTTCCCCGATTTTGTTTAGGTGTGTAGCTCTAACTCAGTGACTGCTGCGCGGATTTTTTCGGTTACTTCGTCGAGGGTGCCGGAGGAGGGGATGATGCGGGCGAAGGGTTCGTTGCGGAGCGATAGGAATATTTGTCTGCAGCGAATTAAGTTATCATGTTTCTCGAATTGATTGGTGTGATCTCCACGGATGCCTATGCGGGTATGGGCGGTTTCTACATCGAGATCGAGGATCAGAAGTAAGTCTGGGCGGGGGGCGAAGGCTTCGTTGCGCTTGCGGATTTCTAGGGGATCGAAGCCGCGTGCACCTTGGTAGGCCATGGTGGAAAAATAATAGCGGTCTAGGATGACTATTTTTCCGGCAGCGAGAGAAGGTTTAATGAGGTTATCTACGTGCTCGCGGCGATCGTTTAGGAAAAATTCTAATTCAGTCTCGGGAGAGAGGCGCTCGGTGGCAGCGGAATCGCGGAGTTTTTTCCCCCATGGCCCATCCGTAGGCTCGCGGCTGACGATGACTTCCCGCCCTTGTTGGGTGAACCACTCACCTAGGCGGCGGGCTTGGGTGGACTTGCCGGTGCCATCGATGCCCTCTATAACGATGAATAGACCTTGTGACATATATTTAGAGATAGCGGGAGCTCAGATGCGTGAGATAGGCGGTAGGTGAGGGGACGCTGCCAGTGGCGTGCTGGATGAGTGCAGAGGGATCATAGATGCCGCCGTGGGCATGGATGTTTCTACGAAGCCAAGTAAGTAAAGGTAGGTAGTCTGCGGATTGTGTGGAAGCGGCTATGTGTGGATCGAGCTGAGCTGTAGCATAAAGCTGAGCGGAGTTAATATTTCCCAAAGTATAAGTAGGAAAGTAGCCAATGCCGCCCATGGCCCAATGGATATCTTGGAGGCAGCCATGGCGATCATCTTGAGGGGTGAATCCAAAGAGTTCACGATAATTTTCCGCCCAGGCAGCGGGGAGGTCTGCCACGGCAAGAGTGCCACGAAGCATGCGACGCTCTAACTCGAAGCGGAGAATGATGTGGAGATCGTAGGTGGCCTCATCTGCCTCGACTCGGATTTCGGAAAATTCCGCGCGCCAGAGATAGGTGAGAAAGCTCTCTAACGGAAAGTCTGCTAGCTGAGGAAATCTAATTTGAGCTTCTGGATACCAATGGTTCCAAAATGCTCGTGAGCGCCCTACGTGATTTTCCCAAAGACGGGATTGAGATTCGTGGATCCCCAGTGAAACAGCAGAGCCGGAGGGTAAGCCAAAGTCACTAACAGGTAGGCCTTGTTCATAAAGCCCGTGGCCAGCTTCATGTAGAACTCCGAAGAGCGATGAAGTAAAATCTGATTCTAAATAGCGGGTGGTTAGTCGGATATCGCGAGGGCCAAGAGTCGTGCAAAATGGGTGGGCCGTGGTATCGATGCGGCCTGCCTGAAAATCAAATCCAATGGCTGATGCGACTTGGGCGTTGAACTGCTTTTGCGCTTCGATGGGGTAGGGACCGGGAGGAAGGTGAGGTTTTGCGGTTGCAGACTTTGCAACGGCGTTCGCTGCGATCTCACGGAGTGAAGGCTTAATTGACTCAAAAAGCGCGGCGACGGCAGCGGTGGAGGTATTCCTTTCATAGCCATCGAGCAATGCATCGTAGGGCTCATCTGCGTAGCCCCAAAGCTCGGCCTTTTCCCGGGCGATTTCGACGAGTTTTTCTAAATGGGGGGCGAAGCTGGCAAAGTCTGACTTTGCGCGAGCGGCGGCCCATGCGTGTTTGGACATGGAGCAGGCGGTGGACTCGCGGGCGACGAGTGCGGTGCTGAGTTTGTGCGAGCGTTCGAATTCCCGGCGGAGTTCGCGGAGGTTTGCGATGAGGATGGGGTCTGTGCCAGCGTCAGTGGCTTCGGCGGTTGCGAGATCATTTTCCCACGCGGCAGAAGTGGCTAACTCATGTGCCCGTGCGGCGAGCCATGAGAGCTGAGATGCGCGGTATTCTGCGGCGCTGTCTGGTAGAAAAGTTTCCTGATCCCAACCGAGAATGGCGGCTGAGGATTGAATCCAGGCGTATTCTCGGACTTTTTCGAAAATTGGCATGAGCAATTTCTGAAGGAATCAGAGCGCGGCGCAAAGGCGGAAAATGAAGAATTCTGATGGCGCGGCTGAAAGAATTGGAACTGCCAAGCCGCAAAGGCGCCAAGGAATGGGTGTTTGAAAAGCGCGGGATAAACTTGTCGCTTGTTTGCTGAAATGACGCTCGTCAAGGAGGTGGATCGCTTGAAGTATCGTCGGCGAATTGATGTTAAAAAATCGAGCGGTGAGTCACTTGTTTGAGGCTTTTGGTAGTGAGGAGAAATCTGCTGCGGCGGATAGGCGTGTGCTCACAGGAGAGGTGGCGATGCATCGTGGTGAGATGATGGCGTTTGCGGTGTGGATTCCGGTGACGGTGATGGTGGCGTGTGGAGATGGCTTGGTGCGATGGCTGGGTCTGGTGAGCGGCATTTTGCTAGCGGTGCCGGTGGCGTTAGTTTTGCTGCATGTTTTGCCATTTGTCTTGGCTGGGCGGAGTCCGAGGACCCAATGGCAGCTATGGTTTTGTGGGTGTTTTTTAGGGGCGATTTCTCAGGCACAGCGCACTGGGGTAGTGGGTTTGATTTCCTATGTTTGGATCGCTGTGGGAGTGCTGAGCTTGGCAGCTACGGCGGTAATTGTTTGGCGGAAATTGATAGCTCTCTCGGGAAGTGCGGGAGTTCGATTTCGGGCAGGCTTGCTGATTGGAGTTCACCTGCTGGCGATGGGGGTAGGTGTCGTATTCGGGTGGAATTTTGGTTTAATGGTGGGTGCATTGATCGCGGCAATAGGATGTTGGGCGGTTTTAAATCCATCTTGCCAGTGGTTGGGTGCAGTTTACACGACGGTGGACGCAGACGAGGTGCTCATCACTCTGGATGATGGGCCAGATCCCGAGGCGACTATGCAATTGCTTGATCTGTTAGACCGATATCAAGTTAAGGCGATTTTTTTTATGATCGGGGAAAAAGTGCGTGACTCGCCGGAGCTTGCGCGCGAGGTGCTGAGGCGAGGCCATGAGATTGGCAATCACACGCAAACGCATCCACAAGCGAGTTTCTGGTTTGCCAGTCCGAGACGCACGAGGTGGGAAATTGAAGAATGCCAAAAGACTCTTTATGAAGTCACGGGTGTGATGCCAGTGTGGTTTAGGGCACCGGTGGGGCATCGCAATTTTTTCACTCATCCCATCGCACGGGAAAACGGGCTGCGGGTGATGGGCTGGAATCGGCGCGGCTACGATGCAGTAGAGCGTGATGCGGAAAAAGTGCTCAGGCGGATTCTTCCGAGGCTATCGATGGGGGACATCGTGCTTCTACACGAAGCAACGCCGATTGCGCGAGAGGTGCTGGAAGGGGTGTTGACGGCAAGTGGCGCCAAGAGGGATCAGCGCACGAAATCGTCCGCGTTGTGAAGGATGCGGTCTGCGCCAGCCGAGCGAATTTCCATTTTCGTGCCGCTGATTTGGTGGAAAAACCACGGAGTGCGCCATGGATCGCAGAGTTCTCCTTGGTCGCTTAAGGTGGAGCCATCAGGGAGGGGAAGTTTGATTTGTTTCGGGTTATCACCAAACAAAGAGCGGGTGATTTCCGCATTGGTGCCTACGGGATTCCCGCCGAGAGCGGTGGCAAAATCGCGGAAGGTGAAGCTGAGATTATCAATTGCGGCCAAAGTGAGCGCGGCCTCATTGGCGGTGATTGCGGGCGCTGGGACGGCAGGTGGTGGCGGAGAAGACTGCGGCTCGGAGGTCGCGGGATCGGCGGAAGGTGGGACGGGAGAGGAGGGGACAGAAGGGATAGGCACAGGCTGACGATCCGAAGGGGCGAGTGCGGGTTTTTCGTCTTTAAGAAAAACAAGAATCAGCAGCAACAGACCGCAGATTATGATGAAAATTTTCCACTTCATGCGTTATTCATGAAGCCGAGGTCTGGGGTGGCGAAGCGCGTGAGATTTGGGAAAACCACGGGCATGTAGGTGGGAGAAACGCCGAACCATTTTGCCAGAGTGGCGCTATATTCATCCACGCTGGTGCGGGGAATCCAGCGGCCTGTGCTTGTGTCATCCGGGCCATTCACTTGGAGGACGGGGAATGTGCCGTAGGTTTTCTGACCTTTTACGGCACCTGTAGTCGGATTTCCTGAGCCGCCGAAAATGATGTGGTGAGAGCCCCATCCGTGATCGCTGCCTTGACCATTGGTGGGTAAGGTGCGGCCAAAGTCTGAGGCGGTAAAGCCCACGATGCCATCGCTGAGGCCTTCGCTGCCGGGGAGCACGGAAAGTTGCTCGATGGCGGATTGGAATGCTTGGATGGATTCGCTGAGTTCGTTCATTAAATCTGCGTGCGCGCCGAAGAGGGGATTCCCGGGATTTGCACCATTTCCGAGTTGTGAAGTGTGGGTATCGTAGCCGCCCACGGAGACGAAAAAGATCTGGCGTTTCACATTAAGATTGGTCCTGCCAGCGATCAACCGCGCGACCATTTTGAGTTGGTTCCCGAGTGAGGTGTTTGGGAAAGGTGTGGTCCAATAGGCATTTGCGCTAGTGGCGGTGATGGCATTGTTGAGAAGCGAACCGGTGGCTACGGCATTGTCCATGATATCGCCGTAGGCATCCGCTTGGAGGTTTGCTTGGGGAAGGCGTGCGATATCGCGCACGGTGGTCTCGCGGGCAGAGCGAGCGGCAGCACCTGCTAGAAGGACGGCTCCATTGGTAGAAACGTGGTATTGCTGGACGGTGGAGCCGACTTCAAAAGTGTTAGAGCCGGCGATGCTGGTGGTGAGAGAAATTTTCGCACGGAGGAGGGTATCGCTGATGAGTTCATTCTGGTGAGGGTGGAGCAAATCTGCGATGCGCCCGCCCCAACCTGTGCGCGGTGGCTGATCTGGGAGAGAAGTTTGCCAATGGGTGACTTGATCTGAGTGGGAAAACAATTGGGGCGGGAGGGGAACGAGCTTGCCGCGGTAGCTATTCCGGTTTGTGGGGTAAAGGAGCGGGCCGACGTTGAATAAGATCGCGAGTTTACGGTTGTTGAAGAGGTTTGCGAGCTCGATGCAATTCGGATGAAAGCCGTATTCATTGCCATCGTTATTGAGCGGAGTGATGGGTTGAACTAAGTTTTCTGCGATCGCAAGATTCTGGCGAGCGACCGTGTAGCTGGCATGGGCGGTGCCCCGGGGGATGACGAAGTTATTGCAATCGTTGCCGCCGCCGAGGTGGATGCAGACCATGGCTTTGTAATCGGTAAAGCCGTTTGCGCTGGGCTGGGCCATGGCAGAATTGATGAGGCGGAAGTCACGAATCACGCTGGCGATGCCGATGGTGCCGAGGGCAGCGCAGCCTGCGTGGCGGAGGAAGCCACGGCGAGTGCGGAGTATAGATTCGCGATCTTGATCAAGGGTGGACATGGCGTGTGATGAGTGGTGGCTTAACGCTGAATCGCGAACTCAGGAGAAACTGCGATGAGGTATATTATGGAACGCAAGCGATTCCGGCGCTCTGCTTCAGTAGGCACCGTGGAGCTATAGGCAATGTTTGTGGTATTAGAGACAAAGGTATAGATTTTATCTTCCATGGCGGTGCTCATGCGTCCTGCCATTAAGATATTAGAAAGCTCAAGAATGAGGGGACGTAGATTTGCAGTATTTGTACAATAGTCAGTGCCCACAGTGCGGGCACCCATCCATGGGGAAAAATCCATGGTTAAATCATGGCCGCCGTCTCTGAAGCTGGTGAATCCATTAGTATAACCTGCGGTGAGGCTATTTGAACTCGAATAGATGCCACCGAAGAGGAAGTTCGTTTGCCGAATGACGTTGGTTTCTGAGCTGATCTGAAACTCTGGAGTGACAAGGCCACTCGTAGCAAGTAGGCCCGGGTGGCGGTAATCCGGCTGGAAGTAGTTGAACACGGTGGGTGATCTCATGGGTGTCTGGCCCAAAGCGGTATCGGTTTCTCCTACATTCCAGTCTGAGTAGCCTGAGATGGCAGTGCCACTGCGGGAGAGGAGAATTTCGCTAGAAGCGAGAAGTAGGCTCCCTGAGAGAGTGCTTGTTGTGACGGGCAGTGCGCCTACGTCTGGTGTGACAGTTAGACGATTTGGGTCGGTAGGATCGAATGCACTGATGGTATAGATACCGTTGGGAGGTATAGTCGTTTCGCCCGTCACGGGTGTGAAGTGAAGAGTGATTTTAGAATTAGGAGCGAGGCCAGTAATTGTGCTGAGGTTGAGCGTAAGTGTAGCGATGCTATTAACCGTCCTTTGAGTATAGATTCCGCGAACCGATGAGATATCACAAGTGCCACTGCCGAGGGGGACTGCGGCAACAATTGTCAATGTGGTGTCTGATGGAACGGAGGCAATTTGATAGATTCTATTGCTGCCTGCGGGTAGATCACGGAAGGAAAGGAAGACAGACTGGCCAGCAGTGAAGCCGTGGCTGAAGGGCGCGACGAGGGTGAGCAGGCTGCTGGGAGGAACTGTAGGGGGAGTGACTGCTGAGGAAACCCAAGTGGTGCGGATGCAATGGCGAGCGCGGACGGTGAAGGTATTTCCTGCAACAGCGAGAACGGAATAGTCGCCATCTGCGGATGGTAGGCCAGCGCTGGTAAATCCGAGCAATACCTTTTGGTTGGGTGAGAGGCGGTGGGCAGTGCTACCGGTATCGATCGTAATGATTCCGCCGTCTTGAGTATAAGTCCCGGCGAAGTTATTGGCAGGGCGGAAGGCGCGGGCAAGTTGAGTGACGCGCACAATTGGCTCAATTTGTTTACCATAGGTGGGCGCATCAGCGGTGGTGATAGAGCGGGCTTCTGAGTCCAATAAGATGGCTTGAACGACGGCTTTCATATCGCCACGGATGCCAAAGCCATTGTCATTGAAACGGCGTGTGACGCGGTAGATATAGGCGCGGCTGGGACTGGAGGTGACGAGACGCTGGATGAGCTGGTGGCAAAGGAAGGGGCCAAAGTTCGGGTGTCGAAAAATCTGATCATGAATGGCATCCAGTTCCTGCATGGGAAGAGCTTGGTAGGCGAGATCGCTAGTCTGAGTGGTTGTGTGCGTGGCGTAGGGGTCGATGGGTGCGCCAGCGGCGTTGGCGAGACCGGGCAAAACTACGTTGTTGAGAATACGTTTTTTTCCGATGTAATGGCGGGATGGGACTTCGCGCATGGGATTCACCCAATTTGCGGAGGCGCCGAGACTGGTGCGGTAAGCACCTGTGTAGTGGTAGTCCCAGCCGGTGAAACCGTGGGCCAAGCCGATGATGGCGTCTTGATCATAAACGGGCACGGGTAGGCCCTTCGAATTGATGAGCAATGATCCATCCGGGTGCATACGGTTCAGCCCTAGTGAGAAGAGCTGCAGAATCTCGCGGGCGTAGTTTTCATTGGGGATGAGACCAGTGGCGAGGTTTGGCTTATCATTGCGTAGCATATCAAGATAGCGGCCCATGGCTGGATGTAGGGTGACGGCTTCTAATAGATCCCGCGCATTTCCGAAGGCATGGTCTAGTAAAAGATCATAGTAATCTGATATAGCATCTGCGCGATCGTCGAGTGGACCGTTTTCGGAGATAACCATAATTTCACTGAGAGCAAAGGCGATGCGCTGGCGGAGTTGATCGTCCGCCTCAATGGAGTTTTTCCACCATGAGTTAAACGTAAGGCTGCCGGGGTAAGTGGAGTTGTTAGGAGTGGTGAGATTGCGGAATTTTTGGACGTAGGGGAAATGATAGGTGATTGGTTTAGTGAACTGAGTATCGATCCATGCCTCATAGGAAGGCTGCGCTTGGAGCGAGACTATTTCCGCCTGATTTGCGCCAAACGTTGCTTGTTGGAGAAAACGTGCTGCAGCGCGTGGATTTGAATTGCTCGCAGAAGATTCTAAGCTCCACGAGGGTGGCTCTGAAGGCGCGGTGAAGGTGGCAGATCCATCGACTTTGCGATAGTAGCCCTTGATTTCACCATTGGGATAGACTTGGGAATGGACGTTAAAATAAGCGCTTTGTCCGATGCCATCAGCAATTTCCGTGGCGCTGAGGGCACCCACGCCGACGATTTCCCAGACGTAAGAACCGTCGGCAAGAATTTGCACCCCGGGTTCATCAAGATCGAAAACAATGTTCGCAGTAGAAGGTAAGCGTGAGTCGTGGACGTGCATGCCAGTGAAAGCGGAACCAAGATTTGCATAGTTCGGTTTTATCCATGCGGTCTGCCGATCCTCAGAAAGCTGGATAGAGGACGTGCCGGAAGCATTGGTCATCACGCCGGACTGAGGGAGGAGTTGTGCGAAGTGGAGTGTGCCATCTAGTGGTGCGGCAGATGCGGCATTTTCGTAGCGAGTGAGCAGGTGACCGGGCACAATTTCGGAGGCTGTGCTATCATTTTCCCCGGGTTTTGACCAGCCGAGTGCGAGGTGATCTGCCCCTGAGGCTTCTTTGTGGAGAATCTCCAAGTAGTATTTCCGCCCCGCTTCAAGGTAAAGAAGTGGAGAAGCAGCCGCGCCTGCCCAGCCTGTAGCAGGAGAAGGCGCGGAAAGTTCTGCGCGTTTCCAGAGGTTTACGGGTTCATCGTCATTCGAGAGGGAAAATTGGGCACTTTCGTCTGCCCGGAGGAAAAAGCGATACTCCCCGGAGACTGGCGCTGTGAGGAAACCTCGGATGCGGACACCGTAGTCTTCCGCTTGGTCGCTGGGTGCGGTGAGGGAGGTAAGGACAGAAGTGGAAGTGGGGCTAGTGGTGAGAGGAATGCTGCTAATCGTAGCCCCGGGGACATTGGACCAAACTTCGCGGGTGATTCCGCTGCCTGCTTGCAGGACGTTGAGTAGCAAGGTGGCAGAGCCGGAGCCACTAGTATTCGTCGCAGTGAGGGTGATTGGATACACGCCGGGTGCAGTCGGATTTCCACTGATGATACCGGTGGATGAGAGCGTGAAGCCAGCAGGTAACGGGCTGGCGAGGTAAGATGTGGGTGAGCCGCTGGCATTGATCTGATAGGAAAATAGCGGTGCGCCCACGAATGCCCAAGCTTCGTAAGGGCCATAAATCTGAGGTGGCGCATTCGGAAACAAGCGGGCTTGCGGAATGACTTGCTTGGGTTGGCTGGCGGATTGCCATGAGAGGATGGCAACGTGCCCTCCAGTGTTGTTAAAATGCTCAAACACGATGGGATGGCGTTTGCCTGCCTCAAGAAAGACAATGGCGGACTGCTCTGAAGAACTAACGGTGGCAGGCGGCCATTTATTGATTACAAGTTTGCCGTTGATCCAGACACGGCCAGCCTCATTCGTGTTGGCAAAAATAGTATAGTATTGGGAAAATTCCGGCAGTATCTCGCCTATCCATCGGCTAGAAAAGTAGTTTGAATTAGTGCCCTCCGTGATCGGGCTGCCTGGCCAAGGTGCGGCGGGGGCACCTGCTGGAGCGTTGTTAAAGTCCACCGCCGGGTCCACCCGGACGATTTTTGGAACTGTGCTAAAATCAGGAGAGTTTGCATTGTTATTAGGATGCTTCCAGTAGGTTCCTAACAGCCCGGTTCCGTTCGGTTGGATCTGATCGTGTATCATCGCAGTCGCTTCAGTCTCAGCTCCCAGCGTGTAGCCCTCACCAGCGGAAACACCGATGTGGACCGTCTCTGGAGATTCTACGAATAAATCCGCGAGCGGTGTCACAGTGACCATCACCTCAGTCGCACCAAGGGGAAAACTAACCACACTGGGAAGGGCAGCATGATCGTCTGCCGAGGCTGTGCCTGAGCGCGTCAGCACTACAGAAAAGGATGCAAGGCCGCCACTGCGTTTTACCCTGAAAGTCGCTAAATTTAACTCACCAACGAGTGGCGGTTCACTGGCGTTCGAGTCGGTCGCCGTAAGGGTAATTACCGATGGGCTTTGCAAAGCGCGAGTGAGCCGAGTGAGATCGTTTCCACCGCATGCCGGGTTCGCGCTACCGCCGGGAGCTACGATACAACTGCAAACGCGCACCTCGTTCACGTTCGGATTATAGCCCACTTGAATCTCCTCCCAGTCAGTGATGCCGTCTGCATCGGTATCAGTATCTAAAACCCGGACTCGGAAAAAACTTGTCGTTGCGGACCCCGGATGGCGGCTCGTGATTGGACTGTCGGTGCCTTCGACCACAGCGCCAAGAGGTATCCATGCGTCCGTGCCAAGCGAAGCTGAAGATTCTACTCCATAAATTTTGCCTGCCAGAGAAGGCCACGTGATCTCAATATCAAGTCCTACTCGTTGAAGCTGCGTGACACGAATGATGTCTTGGGCTGCGTAGGGATTCGTACCGCTGATGGCCTCATCAAGATTTTTTTGCCCATCGCCATCGGTGTCATCGCTCGGTAGGAGACTCGCGCCTGGATACTTTAAGCGCCAGATATCGCTGAAGCCATCGTTGTCTAGATCCACCGCTGCGTGAAGCGAGGAGAAGACCACACAAAATACACAAATGATGCGTTGCAATTGCACGAGGCCAACTTGGATAACACGGGATTAAAATTTGTCATCTATATAATATCAATATTTCAAAATCATACGAAGCACATCGACGATGGGTGAGAAATAGACCGTAAATCAACGAAAACAGCCTTGCGCTCCATTACACATTTCATAAAAACAATTCGACGATTGTAGTTAAGCAATCCGTAATAAAATAACAAATCACCTATATTATGTTGAAAGAATTCAAAGAATTTGCGCTTAAAGGGAACCTTGTCGATCTCGCTGTTGCCTTCGTCATGGGAGCTGCATTCGTGAAGCTATCCACCTCGTTTATCGAAGATTTGGTGATGCCTTTGGTGGGGAAAATCTCCGGCGGAGTGAATTTTTCAGATCTGTTCATTGTTCTCTCCGGTAAAGAAGTTCCGGCGACTTTAGAAGCTGCCAAGAAATTGGGCATACCCGTGTTTGCCTACGGCAATTTTGTCACCATCGGGATTAATTTCATCATCGTTGCATTCGCGATGTTTTTAGTGGTGAAGGCGATCAATAAAGCAAAGGCACTCAGCGCAAAGGAAACCGCAATCGCGCCTCCAGCCGAGGTCTCCGCAGAAGAAAAGCTCCTCGCAGAAATCCGAGACCTCCTCAAATTAAAAGCGTGAGCCAGTTTGCAGCGATGTGGTTTTTAAATCGCACGGATAAGAACTTCTTAGGGACTATCCACTCATAAAAGGTTACTGCTTAGATACTTAAAGAGATTTACCGAGAAGAACCTGCGCTCTGCGAGAGTTTGTGAAATTGACAGTGGAAATTTGCGTTTTTCAGTGATTGAATTGCGCCGCCGTCTTCCTAACTCACTATGATCGCGGCGATAATTAAAATTTGACGTGCCACAGTTGGCACGCACCTTGCTACCCTCCAAATACCAACCCGCCGAACCATGAAAAAAATCGAAGCGATCATCAAACCATTCAAATTAGAAGAAGTAAAAGAAGCCCTCGCCGAGGTGGGTGTGCAAGGCATGACAGTCACAGAAGTCAAAGGCTTCGGTCGCCAAAAGGGCCACACTGAGATTTATCGTGGGTCTGAATACACAGTTGATTTCCTTCCCAAAGTGAAGATCGAGATTGTCGTGGATGATGGTCAAGCCGCCACCGTTGCGGCAGCAATTGTGAAAAGCGCAAACACTGGAAAAATTGGAGATGGAAAAGTTTTCATTTCCACAATTGAAGAAGCCATCCGGATCCGGACGGGTGAGACCGGAACTTCTGCCGTGGCTGTGAACTAATCTACGACTTTCAACTATCCAGGCCGCTGGCTCTCAAAAAGAGTGCAGCGGTTTTTTTTGTGTCTTCTGACTGTGGAAGGCGAGCATCGGGAGCGAGTCTAGCTGTGCTCCGGGCGAGGATCACGGCAGAGGAGCTGCTGCATCGCAGATGGAACTGCATTCCCGAGATATAGAATTCCATAGACTGCATCAATGATAGGAGTTCGGATATTGGCACGCCGCGCTGCCTCATAGATTGAGAGGGTATTCGGCACACCTTCGGCAACCATCCCGAGTGCCGTGACGGCATCGCCGAGTGATTTCCCGCTGCCAAGCGCGACGCCTACACGATGATTCCGCGAGTGCTCTGAAAAGCAAGTGACCAGAAGATCACCCACCCCAGAAAGCCCGGAGAATGTCTCAGCCCTGCCGCCAAGGGCAATGCCAAGGCGAGTCATTTCAGCCAAAGCACGGGTGACGAGTGCGGCCACGGCGTTATCACCAAGGCCAAGGCCATGAGCCATTCCGGCGGCGATGGCATAGACGTTCTTAAGGGCGCCACCGAGTTCGATTCCAGCGAGGTCATCGCTGGTATATGAGCGGAAATGAGGCAACGTGAAAAGCTCTTGGAGGCGCACAGCCAGCGCGTGATCCTCGGAGCCGATGACTGCGCAAGTGGCGAGTTTACGGGCGATTTCCTCAGCGTGATTCGGCCCCGAAAGTGCCGCGATGGGATTGTTTGGAAAAATTTCCCGAAGAATCTGACTCATGCGATCACCCGTGTGCTTCTCGATGCCTTTGGCGCAAGAAAGAATGACCGTCTGCCGTGCAAGCTGGGCATCGGCCAGTTTCGCAGCGGTTTCCCGAGTCGCGGAGGTTGGCACCGCAAAAATGATCAGGTCGTGGGCGAGTGCGTCTGCCAATATGCAAGAAGCGCGGATCTTGGGATCGAGCAACACCTCGCTGAGGTATTGGGGGCTTCGATGCGCTTGATTGATCGCTTCAGTCGCAATGGGATCGCGCCCGATGATTAAGACGGACTCGAGCTTCGGCGCAAGTAAGCTGGCCAAGGCGATGCCGAATGAACCTGCACCAATGATAGCCACTGAAGGGAAGAGAGTGTCAGACATGATCAGACTTTGGCTTACGCGAAAAACGATTTTCAGTGCCCATCCGCAAGCGGGCGATGTTTCCCCGATGCTTCCAAATCGCCATCATTGCGATTAAAACGGTAAAGACAAAAAGCGCTTTATTCCAAGTGCCGTTTTGTATTTTTCCGTGGAACCAAGATCCCCAAAGCGTGACCAATGGCAGCACCGCCGCTGCCACGATGCTGGCGAGCGAAACATATCGCGAGATGGCAAATACTACAACCCAGACGATGACTAGAATGATGATCGCAGCAGGCATCATGGCGATTAAAACACCGGCTGATGTGGCTACACCCTTGCCCCCTTTGAAGCCGACCCAAGGCGAAAAATTGTGGCCAAGGATGGCGCACAATCCGGTGCATACTTGGAAAAACTGCGCCGTGTGAATTTGAAACTCGGCTGCAAGTGGTTTTAACACATCAAGAGCCATTGGATTTTGCATTTCCGGGAAGCGGATGCAGGAAATGGCGACCACCGTGGGGATGAAACCTTTAAGGGCATCCAGGAAAAGGCAGGAAATTCCATACTTTTTCCCAATCACACGCAGCACGTTGGTGGCACCGATATTGCCAGAACCATGTTGGCGGATATCAATGCCCTTGGCCCGCGCAATGATGAGACCAAACGGGATGGACCCGAGTAAAAACGCGAACAGCGGGCAGAGCCAAAGTTGCATGAAAAGTGCTGGGCGCGCGATCTGCTATTCAGCAGTGGCGGAGAGAATTACCACATTTTCAGTGGGGACATCTGTGGAAGGTTGCTCGATTTTTTCGTTCGTCACAGGGTGGCGCATCGTAAGAGCCGTGGTCCCAGTGGCGCTGGCTTTGATTTTGGTCACGATGTCCATTCCTTCCACGACTTTTCCAAAGACGGCATAGCCACCGTTGCTCGGGAAATCGAGCATGGCATTGTCCTTCACGTTGATGAAAAATTGGGCAGTAGCGCTGTCTGGATCATTGGTACGCGCCATGGCGATGGTGCCGACTTCGTTTTTCAGGCCGTTCTGGCTCTCATTTTTGATGCCCTTTCCGGTCTCTTTCTCCACAAGATTTTTCCCTTCCAGCGCGAAGCCTCCTCCTTGGATCATGAAGCCATCGATGACGCGGTGGAAAACCGTGCCGTCGTAGTGCTTTTTGTTCACGTAGCTGAGGAAATTCGCCACAGTGATGGGTGCTTTTTCGCTGTTGAGTTCTAACACAACGTCGCCTTGATTTGTCTTCAGGCGCACTTTGCTGGACTTCGCGGCGGCGGGTTTTGCAGGTTCTTTAGCTGGCTCGCAGTGAGCGAGAATGGGGAGCATGACTAAGGCGAGTAGTGCGAGACGGCGTTTCATTTCAGAGGGTTTTTAGTGGCTCAATAGTGCAAGTGCAAGCGTGCGATGCGAAAGCTGCGAGTTACTTTGACGCTAAGTTCGCGCTTGCTTTTGCGGGTGGGAGTGAACTACTCGCTTTTGTAGATTTGTGAAATTGCGCGAATCAAGCCCTCCCCATTACTCCACTATGAAACCAAGATTTACCAGCCTCCGCAATACGGCCTTTCCCGCGCTCATCATCGTTCCAGCATTCTTTCAGCCTGCAATGGCACAAGTGGCGGTGCCAGACTCAATCATCCGGCCGACTGCGGATGGCAGCGTGACGGTGACTGAACAATTCACGACTGCCTCTGGCGGGCGGTGGACGGTAGAGGCAGATTCAGAAAATGGCAGTAACTTGAAAGTAACCCTCGCGGAGGGGGCTAAACTTACTGGCGCATTCGAGTTGGATTTAGGAATCAACGTAGTAACTGATGACTACACCTTTGAAAATTTTGGGGAAATCAACGTCGGTGGCATAGGGGTGATCTCGCGCACGGGCGATACGACCATCGTTAACCGACCTTCCGGTGAGATCATCGGCGGAAACGCGGGAATTTTCTTAGCAAGGCCAGAAATGGAAGGCGAGGTTTTAGGGCGTATTGAAGTAGCTACTTCAATTGATCAAATCACGAACGGCGGCCTGATCCACGGCTTCCTTGGTGGAGTCTTGGCAGATGAAGGTATATCATTATCACTAAAAAATGAAGCAAGTGGCCTCATCTCGGGGAATGCCGGTGCGGGAATCATATCCTTCGATGACCTATCTGTTCTCAACTTGGGTGGCATCACAGGCGGTTTTTCTTTGAATGAATCTCAATCAGAAATTTTGGGGAAAGATTCCATGGATGGGAATGATGGAATCCTCACAAATGATGATGCTAATATCGAAAATATAGGCTCCATCGAGGGTCTAGGTGGAAGTGGGATTTCTGCCGGAGATGGGCTCTATCTGAATAACAGTGGATATATCTCTGGTGGTGGGATTATGGAGCTAGATACAATCGCAACAAAGCTTGTGTCAGAAGGCGGCTTCAGTGGCATCGTAACAGGCGATGATGCAGATCTCACCAATAAGAAAAATGGTGTAATTCAAGGCTCTGAAAATGGCATTGAGGCAGGAGAATATCTTATCCTGAAAAACAGTGGTGATATTCTTGGTGGGGCATCCACTGGAGAACTGCCACTGGAGTTCTCAGGAAACAGCGGCATCACTGCTCTTGTGGGAGCTGATATTGAAAATGATGGCCTAGTGAAAGGGGGAGTAAATGGTATTTCTATCAGCCATAGTTCATATTTCTCAGAGATAGATATTTCTCTTTTGGCTCGCGACGAAGAAATTGAGGTCACCCCTGTTCCACTCTTCTCAATCACAAACAATAGCGGCGGGGTAATTGAGGGGAATGGGAATGGTATTCTGCTTTCTCAAAATTCTTTGTTTTTGGAGACGAGCGCAAAAGAAGAGATACCTTTAGAGATACCAACTTCATTGCAGGGGACCATCACTAACAGGGGAATCATTGCTGGTCTTGGAGCAGAGAATTATGGCATCCGTAGTATCGATCTTTCAAGAGATAGAGACTTCACATCTCGCTTTTATATACCACAGACAGTGAACAATTATGGCAGCATCAGTGGCATTGAAGCTGCAATCGATCTAGGGGCTGGTGCCGATATCATCAATCTCTACCAAGGTTCCACAATCAATGGCGCAATTCTTGGGTTAGGGGAAACGCTTCTTAACTTCATCAATGGTGCCCTCTCGCTGGAATCTCCTGACAACGTGGTCAATGGCGATGTGGAAGGGATTGATATCATTACCAAGAGTGGCACTGGCTACGCGTTCATTGGTATGCCTGGCGATGAATACAACGTAGAGGCCGACACAATCAATGTTACGGGTGGTGGTCTGATCATCAATGGTAACCTCAGTTCAAATTCAAATGCAAAAACCATCATCAATCTCAGTAACGGTGGTCAACTCGATGGCAGTGGCGATTGGGATGCCGACCTCATCGTCCGGGCGGGTGGGATCAGTGCTGGCGCGACGACAAACGTCCTTGATCAAGCGCTAAAGATGGAGCGGAGCAGAGAGGCTAGCCGGTCAACCAATTTTTCAATTGGTTCTCTTACGATCAATGGGTCGGTAAGTCACTCTCTTGGGAGTGCTGGAGGTGGTTCTCTTCCAGCTATAGACACGCTCAGTTATCTCCGCGTGGATATAAAACCACAGGCTGAGATCATTGCAGGTTTGAATCATGATATTATTTACCTTGAGGGTGAAGGTTCTACTTATGATCTTACAAACACCACTGTCGTTCTCGCCCCCACCGATAGGGAGCTTTCTCTTTCAGATGGTAATTATACGATAATGAATGGAGCGAATCCTCTTATTGGTTTCAATGCTAATATACCGATAGGGATGTTTTTGCGTCAGTTTGACTCATCTTCTATCATTAGTGGAAACTTCAGCTCGGGCCTCGGTTCTGGAAAATTTGTTTTTGATTCTGTGCTCACGAACTACTTCACTGTTTTGCGGACTGAGGATCCGGTGATCACGGATTTAGAACCATTATCAAAGCGCGAAATTCCTGAACTATCACTACCATCTGCGGCGAGTCATATCGATTCAAATCTCGTTCTATCAATTTCCCACAATTATGAAAATCTACCTGGTCTCACAGAAAGCCAAGCTGCCCTAGCCGCTGCAATCGATGATCTGGTTGCCAGTCCTGATCCTTTGATCCAAGAATTCATCGCTAATTTAGATTCCTCAAACCTTGAGGTAGTACAGGAAACACTCGCGCTGCTCGATCCAACTTCGTCCTTTGGTTTGATCTCCACGCAGGTGAATACGAATTACCGTTTGCATCGGCTCACGGAAAACCATCTTGCAGGCATCCGTGGCAGTAGCAGTCAGTTCTCGTCCGTGGCACCTTCATCGAAAGACGCAAAAGGCACCATCGTAGCGGGTCCATCAAGCACGCTCACATCAGGACGTGGCAATGCGTGGGGTTCCTTTTCCTACGATGATCAAGACTTTGATTCAGCGCACAGCGGCGCGGACTACGATGGTGACTCCGGTTCTTTCACCGCTGGTGTGGACTGGCTCGTGGCGCCAGACCTCGTCGTGGGGGTAGTGTTCGATGGCTCGAAAAGCGACTACAATGGCGAAGGATACGACTCGGAGGTCGATAGCATACGCGGTGCAGTTTATGGGACTTTTGGGAAATCCATGGGATTTTATTCAGATGCGCTCATAGGAATCGGCACAGCGGATTTTGAATCTCGGGTGGGTGCAGGCGGTATTTTCACTGGTAGCCGCTCTAACGATACGAGCGCGGATAGTTTTCAAACCCTCTTTACCGCAGGCTTTGCAATGGGCACCGAGCAACTGAAACATGGTCCATTCGCAGGAATTGAGTATCAGACGCTCGCCGTGGATGGATACTCTCAAGGCGGCCCAATCGATATCAGGGTAGATGGCTACGATGTGGATTCGCTGCGGGCCATTATCGGCTACCGGATCGGTGCAGATTTTGGGAAATTTAACCCCTACGCTTCCGTGGCGTATGCGCATGAGTTCGAAGATGGCGCAAATACCACGAAGGCTACCGTCCAAGGCGCACCCTTTGAGGTGGCCGGGGCGGAGCAAGCTTCAGCAGTTTTACTGAGCGTGGGAACTTCCGTGGCACTGACCCAAAGCCTGTCACTAGATGTCAGCTACCGGGGTGAAATCGCCTTGGACGATGGCATTTCCAGCAATGGCATTTCGCTGGGCCTGAACTATAACTTTTGATTCTTTGGGTTGACCGCTTCCCACAGCGGGCTTAGACGACTTCACCTTTGTAGAATCTATTTATGGACCCCACGACGACAGCTTACGGAACTTGGAGCGGTGGCCGCTTCATGCACTTTGGAGAAACACTTTCCGAGGAGCGCTTTGTGGGCTGCATTGAGACGGCATACCAAGCAGGCATCCGGACTTTTGTGACTTCTGATGTCTATGGCAATGGCAAGGCAGATGAGCTGTTAGGCAAAGCTTTGCAGGGCATCGCACGCGAGACTTACAGCCTCGTCGGCATGATAGGGCACGATTTTTATGAAGGCCAGCGCCAAGGAAGCAAAGGCTACCCGCGCTTCACTGATTCTGAGCTGCGTGGGCCGGAAGGCTATGCAGACTTCATCCACATGGCCGCCTCCAGAGAACTCGAACGCTGCGCCACGGATCATTTCGATCTCTTGATGCTGCACAATCCCGATGAACTCGGCTACACCAGCGAGCCACTGTGGGAGGCATTGGAAGCAGCGCGAGCAGCAGGACTCACACGCTTGTTAGGAATCGCACCCGGCCCGGCCAATGGCTTTTCTCTCGATTTACTTTATTGCCTAGAAAAATTCGGGGGTTCACTTGATTGGGCGATGCTGATTCTCAATCCGCTAGAGCCATGGCCTGTCGGTTTGACGCTGCCTGCCTGCGTAGAACATGGAGTCAAAGTGATGACACGCGTGGTGGACTACGGCGGTGTTTTTCACGATGATCTTGCAGGAGCGGACCATGTGTTTAAACCCGGCGACCACCGCACCTACCGCCCAGATGGCTGGGTGGGACATGGGATGGAAAAAGCCAACCGGATGCGCCCTCTCGCGGAAAAGTATGGCTTGAGCATGATTCAATTCGCTAGCATCTGGAATCTCAGCCACCCAGCCGTGGAAAGTGTGGTTCCTACTTTCATCCAAGAAGCTGGTGACGGGGCGCGAAAGATCGAAGACAAAATCCGCGAGTTTGGGAAGATGCCTGCTGTGCGTTTCACTCCTGCAGAAGTGGATGCCATCCGCAGCATCGGCGATAACACCGGGTGCATGACATTGAAAGGTGCCAGCAAACGTCACAGCACCAGCGAGCGTCCAGACGAGTGGCCAATGCGCGAGGATTTACTGGAACTTGCTGGCCGCCATGGCCTTGGGGCCGATTGGTGAATTAAAGACCTACTTCACCTGAGTTTCAGCGCTTCCCTAATCAGAGATAGGAAGTCCGCCCGCTCAGGTGGCAGAGTCTCCGAGTCATTTTCGCGGACGAGGGCGGCAAGCAATTCGCGATCAAGGAACCCGGTGTTATCATGGCTGAGCCATTGGCTAAAGCTACAAATCAAGGCCGCGAACCGGGCATCGTCTGAGGGTTCGCTTGTGGCATTGCGTTTCACTGAGATCGGTGGCGCGGGTTGGCCGTCGATCTCCCATGAGAGGATGCCAAAATCGCCTGCGCTTCCCGTGGGATCGATCTCGATGGCCAACGTCGTCGCGCTTCCTGCCGCTAGCAGGCTGGGACCTTCGCCGAAAGGACTGCCTCCGGGAGCGGAATACCCGAGCAGGCGGTATCGCACGACATTTTCGGGATTTGGGTGAAAAACGATCTTCGCTTGGCAGGAATCAGCGGCATTTCCACGCACGGAGATGAGGAGTAACATTGCGGAGGGTTTCCATGGACTCGGGATAATCTCGGCTCCGAGAGTGGCCGCATGGGCAGTGATTCCTGCTTCTCTTCCATCGGGATGCCAGTTTGCTTTCGGTTTGCGAGCAATGGCGGTAACGGCATTCAAATTCAGTGGGATGGCATTGAGAATTTGCTCAAATTGCACGGCCTCAGCAGCGGGCAATCTTAACTCATTTCGAATGGACTGGGTGATGGCGGAAAGTCCGGCCTTGTCCTTTAAAATTGGCAGGATCAGCGACGGATGTTCCGTGGCATTGAGTGAGGCGCTGGCACTTGGATTTGCGTAAATCACGGGCAACGCTGCAGGAGGGCTGATGGCAGGCGGTGCGGCAATGGGCGCAGGTGCCGGGGCTGCAACTTGAGCGGTAGGGGCTGTTTTTACCTCAGGACGGCTTTTGAGCAAAAGAATCAGGGCAACGACGGCTGCCGCTGCCAGTGAGATTCCGTAAGGCATCCACCCTCCTCGCCAGCGGGTAAAGAAACTATTTTTCGTATTCTTATCCACCTTGCGTGCCTCATCTAAAATGGCCGCGTGCTGGGCGGGAAGGAGCGCGACGTTTGCGGAGAATGCCAGTGATGCTGCGAGATCTGCGCGGGCGAGATTTAAGTCTGCGATGGTCTCTTGAAGGGCAGGATCTGCGGCGATGGCCTTACGGATTTTATGCGTCTCTGCGGGGTCTAACTCATCAAGGAGAAAGGCGGTGAGCCGGGGATCTTGGGGGTAGATTTTCACGTGGGATCTTTGGGGATGAGGTCTCGCAAGCGCTTCAGGCCGGCGTGAATCAAGAACCCGATGTTGGTGGTGGTAAGCCCGGTGATTTGATGAATTTCATGGTAGCTGAGCCCTTGTTGGAACTTGAGGAGGATCACTTCGCGCTGGTTTGGGGAAATACGTTCGAGCATTGCCATAAGCTGGGCGTGGCGTTCTGCGAGATCGATCAATTCATCTGGCTGGAGGCCGGGGCCAGCGACTTTTTTCCAACGGATATCCTCCAAGGGCGTGGTGTTTTTTTCCTTGCGGAGAATGTCCATCGCCCGATTTCTGCACACAGTGAAAAGCCATGATTTGAGGTGCTCACGGACTCGCCCGGGTGGCTGTGCGCAGAGGCGGATGAACGTGTCTTGCACCACGTCACGAGCGCGGTCCACATCGTGCAGCAGTGCGCTGGCGTAGGCGATGAGCGGCGATTGGAAATCCGTGATGGCTTGCTCGATGAAGGCTTCTTGGCTAGGAAGTGGAGGTGAAGTTTCATGAACGGGCACTGGCGTCACGAGGGTAACGTTTGGCGCTAAGAAATCCTTAGAGATATTTTGTGGCGCGGTATCCATTTCAGCGGATGAAATAACTGAGATGCTCGAGTTCCAGCGCGAGGTCCACGTTATTGACGGTCACGTCTGGACTCACTTCTAACACGATGGGTGAAAAGTTGAGAATGCCTTGGATGCCGCCTGAAACGAGGCGATTTACCACTGCTTGGGCAAATTCCACAGGCACGCAAAGGATCGCGAGTTTGACAGAATTTTCAGCAATGAATTCTTCCAAGTGGGAATCCAAATACACCGGAATCTGCACACCCCGGATGCGGGCGGCAGCGGGATTCGCATCGAAGGCGGCGATCACCTCAAAGCCTTCTTTTTCAAATCCATGATAGCGGAGAAGCGCCGAGCCAAGGCTGCCGGCACCGATCAGGATCACTGGCTGCAAATGCTCGCGGCCAAGAGTTTCCCGGATGATGGAAGAGAGGATTTCCACTGGGTAGCCGAGGCCACGCGTGCCAAATTGCCCAAAGTAAGCGAGGTCTTTGCGAAGCTGCGCGGGCTTGACACCTGCCGCCCTCGCAAGGGTGGTGGAACTCACGGTTTCAACCGAATTTGAGTGCAGCTTTTGCAAGCAGCGATGATAGATCGAAAGCCGATAGATCGCTTTTTTTGGGATATCCAATTTGCCAAATTTTTCGATGGGTTCCACGGGGATTGTGCGGGGGAGCAACGGCATTTTTTAAAAACTTCTAGAGGGCCGCAGGATTTTGTAACAAAGCGTTTACGCGGTTTAGCAGCACGCCGGCGCCACCACCATCCACCACGCGGTGGTCGAAGGTCAGCAGCAAATCCGCCACGGTGACAGGCAGGAAAACTTCCACCTCATTGCTCCACACGGGCTGTTTAGTGCCTGCGCCGATGCCAAGAATGAGCGTTTCATTGGGCAGTGGAATGGGCGTGCCAGTCGTCAGGCCAAAGGTGCCGAAGTTTGTAACAGTCGCGATTCCTCCCCGGCAGTCGTCCTCGGTGAGGCGGCGGCGGCGGGCGCGTTCTACAAGATCATCATATTCTGAAATGAGATCGCGCAGGGGTTTTTGATCCACCTTGCGGACGACGGGCACTACCACTCCATCTTCCACTTGCACTGCCACGCCGATGTCGAAAGACCGCGGGTGGACGACTTTATCGCCGATGAGGTAGCCCGCAGTCTTGGGATTTTCGGTAAGGGCAAGGGCGAATGCGCGCAACAAATAAAGCGTCAGTCCCGGCTTAGGATTGTGGTCCCGGCGGTGGGCGAGCACACGATCCAGCGTGACGGGCAGGCCGACAGTGGCGAGCGGGCGCGTCCAGCTCCGGCGCATCGCATCTGCTACGGCGAGGCGCATGGGCGAAGCATGGGTGCTTGGCCAGGCATCAAGGTAATCGAGAAATTGTTCCAGATCTTCCACCGTCACGCGGCCGCCAGCACCGGTGCCAGCGATGGCGGAAATGTCTGCCTCGCGGATTCCTAAATCGTCCATCCGTGCCCGCATTCTCGGAGAAATGTAGTGGGCACCCATCACGCCCGTGGGCACTGGCAAGCCTTTCACGCTGGGCACCACGGCGGGGGCTTCCTCGTAGGCATCGTCATCCAGGGCGAAGTGAAGATTTGCCTCTGTCTGATCTGAGTGGCTGGAAAGGCTGACCGCAGTTCTCTTGCTTTCAAGCGATTCCAAAGTGTCCACCCCCGTGCGCAAAACTTCTTGCTCCGTTACCTCGAGCAGACCCAGCAGAGAACCCACGGAGTAGGAAACGCCCTCCACCGCCCGGATTTCCGCCACAATCCCATCGCACAAGGTGGTCACGCCCATCACTGCCTTGTTTGTCTCCACCTCGATGATTTCTTGATCGGTGCGGACGGTATCACCCACTGCGATGCCGAGACGGATGATGGTAGCCTCGGCAATGGATTCGCCGAGCTGGGGCATAAGGATGGGAACAGAGGGCATCAGCGTGAGATCGAGAGAATTTAAAAAGTGAGCAGCTTACGGAGCGCTTCGCAAATGGATTCTGGAGTCGGGCGGTGCGCTGCCCAGAGTTTTGGATGGTATGGCACAGGCGTATCCCGCGCATTGAGCCGCTGTGGAGGTGCATCCAGAAGGTGAAATCCTTCCTCACTCACGCGAGAAATCACTTCTGCCGTTACCCCGCCCCAAGGAAATGCTTCGCCCAGTGCCAGCAGGCGGCCAGTGCGGGCGACGGAAGCAAGGATGGTGTCTAAATCTAGCGGCTTTACCGAGCGGAGATCCACCACTTCGATTTCCCATCCGTCTTGTTGCAGGCGCTCTGCCGCACGCACCGCCTCATGCACCATCGCGCTGTAGGCCACCACTGTCGCGTGTTTACCCGGGCGGATGATGCGGGCTTGGCCGATGGGGAGATGATCCCCGTTGATGGATTTTGCTTTGAGCCAGCGGTAGAGAAATTTGTGCTCACAAAAAATCACCGGATCATCCATTTTCACGGCATCAATGAGCATGTGGTAGGCATCAGAAACCGTGGCAGGCGTGAGAACGACGAGGCCGGGATAGTGCGCATAGATTCCCTCCATGCTCTGGCTGTGAAATGGGCCAGAACCCGGAGTTCCGCCCGAAGGCAGCCGCACCGTGATGGGGATAGGCATTCCCGTCCGGTAAAAATGAGTGGCCGCCTGATTGATGATTTGATTGAATGCAATTGAGGAAAAATCCGCGAACTGCATTTCTACAATTGGCCGCATGCCCTCGATGGCTGCACCCACGGCCAGCCCGATCATCGCATCCTCCGAGATCGGTGCATCGAAGACTCGATTGGGAAATGCTTCTGCCAAACCCTTCGTCGCCTTAAAAGCACCGCCGAAAGTAGCGATGTCTTGGCCATACAGGAAAACCCGTGGATCGTCTCGTAAAAGTTTCTCCTGCGCCT
>JAYULG010000490.1:0-1735 GCA_043763755.1 Akkermansiaceae bacterium
GGGCGGTGGTGGCAGGTCTGGCAATGTGGAGGCAGCGCCGCGCTGGAGGGTGAGCGTGCGGGAGGATTTCGCGGTGACAGCAATCGATGAATCGATGCGGACGGCGGGGAGTGCTTTCCGGAGGATCGGAGCGGGTGGGGAGAACGGTGCGACTTCGAGAGAATCTGCGATGAAAGTGGGCTTGGAGGCCTGCGGTGGAAGCGGAGTTCCGTCGTCGGTTTCACCCAAGGCATTCGTTTGGCCGTAAGCACCTGCACTTAGGGTTAAGATCAGAAGAGCGATCGTTGGTTTCATCATTTTGGGGAGGCTTGAGGGTGGGAAAACATTTACTTGCTTGATTGATGCTCATTCCTGGTGGACGGGGAGTTAGAAAATCGCACACAGACGACCGCGATGGCCTTTAGCCAACTTCCCGGAGGAAGAAGGCTTGGACATTGCCATCGCCTCCCCGGCCTTTCGGTCGGTTTGGCGACATCGTTGCGGTCGATGCCGACCGCTGTGCGATAGGATTTCTAAGTCCTAATTCATCAAGCTGAACTTAGGTAAAAAATAATAATTCATGGACAATGACAAGAAGCAAATTCTGAAAATGATTGAGAATACAGCAGGGCGATTAGCATGCAGAGCAATGATTACGGCCAAATCTAGATTGGACTTGTCACCATTTTTCGGAGTGTTTTTTGAAGCGGATGAGGATGGTTTTTTGGGCGGCTATTTCAACAGCTAAAGGAGTAAGGTAATTGAGCGATGAGTGCATTCTTTGCGTGTGGTAGTAGCCTTCGATATACTCAAAGATCAGCTGTTTGGCGGCTTCTTTGCTTTCAAGACTTCGGAGTCCGGAAAGGCTTCGGTCTTGAGGGTTGACCAGAAGCTCTCTATGGCGGCGTTGTCGTAGCAGTCGCCTTTGGTACTCATGGAGGATTGGAGGCCGTATTTGGCGAGTTGCTGGAGATATTCTTGACGGGTGTATTGGCTGCCTCGATCACTTTCATGAATGATGCCTGTTAGATCGGGGTGGTGTTTCATGGCTTTTCCAGGGCTTTGCTTATCAGGGCGGTATGCATGGTTTCTTGGATTTCATAGCCTTTGATTTTCTTGCTGTGCAGATCCATGACGGCGGCTAGGTAAAGCCAGCTTTCTTTGGCGGCCACGTAGGTGATGCCTGTGACGACAACCTCGTTGGGGGCGACTGGGGCGGCGCGATCTTTGTGGTGCGTGGTCGGAAACTGCATTTTTTCCGTGCCACCAAGCCTTCGGAACGCATGAGGAGTCCTACCATTTTCTCAGAAACAGGATCTCCTTCGGTCTGAAGCTGGCGGTAAATTCGCGGTCTTCCGTAGCGGTTTTTGTGTGGGGCATTTGGGGTTTTTAGTGAGGAAAAATAGCCACTTGGAGAGACTTCAAAGAGTTTGCAGAGCATGGGAATGGAATGGTTTTTGTGTTTAAAATGGGAGATGGCTTGGTGCTTTTGCTTGGGTTTCATTGCCCGAAGATATCTGCGACTTTTTTAACATGTCGCGCTGTTCGGTGACGTAATTGAGTTCCTTGCGGAGGCGGGCGTTTTCGCGTTCGAGCTCAGCGGGGGTGAGTGCATCGGGACCGGGGCAGTTTTGAAGCGCGTCGTCGTATCTGCGTTTCCAGTCGCGCAGACTATCGGCGGTGCGGCCGAGTTCGCGGGCGATCTAAACGGCGGGCTTGCCGGAAGTCCGTAACATTTCGACGGCGCGTTTTTTGA
>JAYULG010000491.1:0-6028 GCA_043763755.1 Akkermansiaceae bacterium
TTCTCGCGGTCGCGCGGTGGGAACTCGTCGAGGAGGTAGCGGTTGCGGGCGACGAGGGTGGCTTCGTCTTTGGCGGCCTTGGCGGTGGGCGAGGCGGGCTGAGTTTTGGATACGGAGGCACATTTTGTGGAGGGCATCCCCGCTCCGAGGACTTCGCCGCTACTTAATCAAGGATCTGTGCTAGCACGTAGGGGAGGATGCCGCCGGCGCGGTAGTAGTCTTTTTCTACGGGTGTATCGATGCGGATGATCACGGGCAGGTCAAACTCAGCGCCATGTGCGGGATGCACTCGGAGGGTGGCTTGTTGCATGGGCTTGAGGTCGTTATCGATGCCGAGGAGATCGAAGGTGGCATCTGCGAGGTCTTTGACTTTTTCGTAGTCCTCTTTTTGGACGAAGTTACAGGGCAGCACGCCCATGCCGACGAGGTTCGAGCGGTGGATGCGCTCGAAGGACTTGGTGATCACTGCTTTGACTCCCAGCAAGTTGGTGCCTTTTGCTGCCCAGTCGCGGCTGGAGCCCATGCCGTAGTCTTCGCCACCAATGATGATAGTGGGAACGGTGTCCTCTTGATAGATGGCGGCGGCATCATAAATGGCCTTCGTTTCACCAGCAATGTTCGTGACTCCGCCTTCGATGCCGGGGACCATAAGATTCTTGATGCGGACGTTAGCGAAGGTGCCACGCGTCATCACGCGGTCGTTGCCGCGGCGGGAGCCGTACGAGTTGAAATCCGCGAAGCCGACGCCATTTTCCACGAGGTAGCGGCCTGCCGGGCTATCCATTTTGATGGCTCCGGCGGGTGAGATGTGATCGGTAGTGACAGAATCCCCAAAGATGCCAAGTGGGCGGGCACCGTGGATTTCAAGGATGTCTCGCGGGGCAGGTGAGAAGCCATCGAAAAACGGCGGCTCTTGGATATAGGTGGATTCTTTGTCCCATTCGTAAACATTGCCAGTAGAGGACTCGATCTCATTCCACTTGGGGTTTTGGGTGGAAAAGCCCGTGTAGAGGCGTTGGAAAACATCGGGCTTAAGCGAGGAGTTCATGGCATCCGTGATGTCTTGTCCGCTGGGCCAGATATCGGCCAAGAAGACGGGTTCGCCCTTGGGCGTTTTCCCGAGGGGCTCGGTGGTGAGATCGATATTGATGGTTCCTGCGAGGGCGTAGGCGACGACGAGCGGCGGCGACATTAGGAAATTCGCCTTAATGGATTGATGCACGCGGGCCTCGAAATTTCGGTTTCCTGAGAGCACGGAAGCGGCGACGATATCTTCGGATTTTACGACTTCCTCGATTCCTAAATCCAGCGGGCCGGAGTTCCCGATGCAGGTGGTGCAGCCGTAGCCGACGGTCTGGAAACCTAGGGTATCCAGCTCTGCTTGGAGGCCGGTTTTGTTGAGGTAATCGGTGACGACGCGAGAGCCTGGGCCGAGCGAGGTTTTGACGGATGGGTTCACCTTGAGGCCGAGTGCGTTGGCCTTTTTCGCAAGCAATCCGGCCGCGAGCATGACGCTGGGATTCGAGGTATTCGTGCAGCTCGTGATGGCTGCGATGAGGACAGAGCCGTGACCGATGATGTCCTTCACGCCCTCCTTGCTATCGACGGTGACGCTCGCGGTTTTCGACTCAGATTTCGCGAAGCCACCCTCTGCGATGGGTGCGGCGAGGAGCTCATTCCACTTGGTTTTGAGGTGATCTACATCAATGCGGTCTTGCGGGCGTTTCGGGCCAGCGACGCCGGGCTTGACGGAGGCGAGATCGAGATCGACGAGTTGCGAAAACTCCAAGGCATCGCGCTCAGTGGGGATGCCCCAGAGGCCTTGGGCTTTGTAGTAATTCTCTACGGTTGTGCAAAGTTCCAGTGAGCGCCCGGTGCCAGCGAGGTAGCCGATGGTGATTTCATCGATGCCGAAAAAGCCCATCGTGGCGCCGTATTCGGGTGCCATATTGGCAATGGTGGCACGGTCTGGCAGGCTGAGTGCTTTGGCTCCCGGGCCATAAAATTCCACGAATTTCCCGACGACTTTAGTTTTGCGTAAGACCTCGGTGACGAGCAGCACGAGGTCTGTGGCTGTTACTCCCGTATTGAGAGATCCCGTGAGATACACGCCGACTACTTCTGGCACGAGGAATGTGACGGGCTGGCCCAGCATGCCGGCTTCCGCCTCGATGCCGCCCACGCCCCAGCCGACGATGCCGAGGCCATTGATCATGGTGGTGTGTGAGTCCGTGCCGACGAGTGTGTCTGGGAAAAAGATCCCGTCTTTTTCCAGCACGCATTTGGCGAGGTATTCGAGATTCACTTGATGGACGATCCCGATGCCCGGGGGGACGACTTTGAAAGTATCAAACGCTTGCTCGCCCCATTTCAGGAATTCGTAGCGCTCGCGGTTCCGATAAAATTCGAGGTCTAAATTTTTCTCTAACGAGTGCTCAGTGCCCGCGTAATCCACCTGCACCGAGTGATCTACCACGAGATCGACGGGGACAAGCGGCTCGATCATTTTTGCATCCAGCCCCATGCGATGCACGGCGGAGCGCATGGCTGCGAGATCGACGAGTAGCGGCACCCCTGTGAAGTCTTGTAACACGATGCGTGCGACGACGAATGGGATTTCATAGTCGCCCGGCGCAGCGGCATTGTAGTTGGCGAGATTGGTGATGTCTTTTTCGGAAACTTTTAACCCATCGTTGTTCCGGAGTAAGGATTCGAGTACGATCCGGATCGAGATGGGGAGCTTCGGGAGATTGGGAAAACCTTGCGCGGCGAGAGCTGGAAGGGAGTAGAATTTGCCTTCGGCTCCAGAGCCGGTGGTGAAGGTGCTGAGTGTATTCATGGATGGATCGTGATGGAAAATAGGGTGGGTCTAACCTTGCTGCGAGAAGACTTAGGGATGAGTGCGAATTTGTCAAAATCGTTCACCCGGCAGGCCAAAGTTGATTTCCAAGATTCAGGAAGATAGACTCGCGGCATGCAGATGAAGTTCCTCGGAGTGATATGGGTGGTAATTTTTTTGAGCTCTTGCGGTGGCATGGGATCACCGCCGGAACTGGGGAATCTGGAAGCAGGAGGCGAGCCAGCAGAAGGCGGAATCGCCGAGGTGCCAAATCCAAGCGCGGCGATGGCGAAGAAGGGCGGGAAATCGCTGAGCCAGATCCAGCGCGGGCACGAGGTGTATATGTTGCACTGTGGGGAATGTCACAAATACAAGCTGCCGCAGGATTTAGATATTGATGAGTGGCAGACAGCGGTGCCGAAAATGATCGGGCATGCAGGCCTAGAGAAGGCCGATGAGAAGGCAGTGCTCGACTACGTGGTGGCGGTGAAAATGGAGCGTGGCGAGCAGTGAGAATTTGATCGAAAAAATGCCCCGCTTCGGTGAGCGGGGCTTTGGGACATTTGAAGTTCTGCCGTTTGACCTTATTGGTAGGATGGCGATTTGTGCTGCGTGAAGTAGCCGTCACCCAGATACATGTTTGATGGGTAATCAGGAAGTGGCCCGGCATCTGGAGGTAAGGGAATATTTCCGTGGCTGGCATCTTCCGGCTGTGAATATGCGATGCTGACGGGGGTGCCCACCTTCACGAGGCGGAAGAATTTCGGCGCGAGATTCTCGTGCATGCGGATGCAGCCGTGGGTGCATGGGGTGTGCTTGACCCAGCCAGTGTGGAATCCGTAGTTCGGCTTAAATTCACACCAGAACGGCATCGGCGTGCCCTTGAAAGAGTAGCCGCTGGGCCGCTGGCTTATCATGCACTTTTTTACGCTATTTCCCTTGTAAGCGTAGCCGTGGGTGTTCGCGCGTTTTTTCTCAACCTTGTTAAAAATCCTGAAACTCCCTGATGGAGTTGTGGAGCCAGGCGCACCGACGGAAACTGGCATGGCCAAGAGAATCTCGGAGCCTTCCATTACGTAGGTGCGTTGCTTGCTGAGGGAGACTTTGACGCGGACGTTGCTCGGGTTTTTTGGAAGCTTCGTAGGGCGATCATATGCTTGGTAGCCCTTTAGCCCTGAGCCGCCAGAGGAGATGCTGGAGCATGAGGACATGAAAGTGGCTGTGACGCAAGCGGCTGCTAGGACAAGGGCGTTCGTTAGATTCATAGTGAAGTGAGTTGCGGGCGGATGATTGCTTTTTATATCAGGAATGCAAGCGGGCTGTGCGGAGAAAAAGATCACTCGGCGCGTTCCCAAGAATCGACTCGATCACCGACAAACCAAACTGAGGCGACATGCTCTGGGATGTATTCCACTTGCGGCCCGAAGCCGAAGCCGAGCGTGGAGTAGCTTCCGCGCCCAGACCTGCCATACGGCCTGCCTACTCCGTAGCCGTAGCCACTGTAAAAATCATTCGTGTAAACTGGGCGTGATGCGGTGTAGTCCCAGCGTTCTGATGCTTTCCGATCGCGGAATCCCTGAAAGCGACGGGCGGGAGTGCCCCATGCCAGCTCGACGGCTGCGGGTGGCATGCCACTGGCGAGTCGCCCACGTTGGACAAGCGCGCGGTGATTCGCGCTGAGCGCCGCAAATTTTGCGGGATCTTTTTCGATTCTTGCTTGCGGGGTGGTGGGGACGCAGGAAACAAAAAATCCGCCGCAGAGGAGCGCGATAAGCATGCATTTCATCCGCGTCCGATAATCGCAAGCGGGCGCATTTGCAACAAACCGTATCGCAATTTTCACAATCCTCACAAACTGACTTGCCAACGGTGAATGCGCGGCGGCAGTCTTCGCGCGAACCACTTCTTTATCTTTTTATGTCAGAACTTCTAGAGGACGATGATCTTACCGCCGCATTGAAAAAATGCCCCGAGTGGGACTATGAAAAAAAAGCCATCACTCGCACCATCGAGTTTGAAGAATTCACCGAGGCGATCGATTTCGTGAACGATCTTGCTGAAATCGCAGAAGAGGCGCAGCACCATCCAGACATCACCATCCGCCATACGAAGATCACCCTCAGGCTCACCACGCATGATGCGGGCGGTGTGACCGACTCAGATATCGAGATCGCCCAGCGGGTGGACAATTTGGTGGATTGAACTGCGCTCAGCGGGGGAGCATGAGTTCTTCATCCGTCATGCCTGTGATCTGATTGAGGCCCTTCAGCAAGCGCTTGAGGATGATGAAAAGGAAAACCACGATGGGCAGGCCGATGACGAGAAATCCCCATCCGGTGAGTTTGCCGACGATGGCGTTGTAGTCTTCTAACGCATTGATCGCTTGGTGATCGAAGGACCGGAAAAACCACAGCGCGAGGCCGAGGTTCATCAGCGAGCTAATGAAAAACGAGCCGGAAAACCAGCGGGTGGATTGGCGTAAAAGATTCTGATAGGCTTCGGTTTTATCCAGCTCGGCGACTTTCCGCTCGATTTTAGGAATATCGAAAATGCTGTCATTGTAGAGGAACACATTGAGCAGCGGAGTGCGGGTGGTGGCAGAACTGAGAATTGCAAATCCAAGCGCGAGCGGGATGGAGGCTTCCTTGATGCCGAATAGCAGACCTGCATTCGGTTTCACGCTACCATCTGCATTCCAGAGATAGAGTGTGAGGCCACCTGTTAGAGCGATGGAAACTAGGCCTAGCCCGGAAAAAAAGTTTGGTTTACGGGTCTGGATGAAGTGCCACATCCCATAGCCGAGTGGCAAGGCCAGCGCCACAATCATCGCGTAAAGAGGGCCTATGTGCCATGGCCGCACTGCCTTGCCGAGTTTCTCCTGCAAGGCCGGATCTTTACTCAGGAAACTCAGAACCAGCACCGGGATGATCACGTTGATCAGAATATTCGCGAGCGGGTTTTCTTGCTTGGGCTTCGTCTGAGTGACCATGGATGGCGCAAAGAAAGCACGCCTCCGAGTATGATGGAATCAAAAACAGGCAGCGATTTTTTCGATCCGCCGACCCTGACAATTTTGATCACCAACGAGTGTAGCGGGCCGGATCATCGCCCATTTCTTTATCAGTGAGAAATCCGAGCACATAGATGGAGGGGCGTTCTTGTTTTTTGCGTAATTCAAGACGCATGGAA
>JAYULG010000492.1:0-1728 GCA_043763755.1 Akkermansiaceae bacterium
AGCTGATGACTCCGCAGAAAGGAATCCATGAAAGCGATGTGGACCCACCGCAATAGGTCAGGGTCTGCCGCCCGATAGGCGCGGGTTTCGCCACTGGCGCTTTGATAGTCTCCGCGCACGCTGCTATGCATCTGGTTAATGCGCGCAGCCTCATCCGCGATGGCTGGGTGGGAGGCAAAGGTGGTGATCGTGAGCCAACGAATGGTGCCTGAGAGTCTGCCGAGAGGATCGCTCTTGTAGCGGGAGTGGCGATGCACGCCGGCGAGGCTTCCGGGATGGAGCGCTTGCATGAGCAATGCCCTAACGCCACCTACAAATGTGCCGAAGTCTGCGTGAATAATCCAAGGTGCATCGCTCGGTTGATAGAGTCCTGGCCCCTCACCACCCGCAATGGAGTCCAGCCACGGCGGGACTCCACTTGGATCATCAAAGAGCAAAGCCCGCATTCGCTTTGCAAAAAATTCTTGGAGTGCTGAGTTCTGTGGGTGGGACATGGGCGCTTGACTTACTCGATATGTGGTGAATTTTTCCCTCGGTAATGCGGTTTTGGGAATACGCAATAGTTTTAAAATCCGATCTAACAACGCGAGGTTGTATAACTAGAAACCTAGTTTTAAATCATCGGAAGGCAGTAGGTTGGATTTCTAACAGCTAAATTCGCAAACGTATCGTTTCTACTCCTTTCGCAAATCCCGCAAGCTCCACAACATCCCTGCTGCCGCACTCGCGTTGCCCCTCAGTTTTCGCGCCCCATCTTTGCGCTTTGGACCAAAGCGCTCTCGCGAATTCTCGAAAACCTCGTTCACGAATTGCCTACTGCCAATTACCGCCCCAGCCGTAAAGTATCTCACCCTGCACCGCAACATTCTGCCGAACGGAATTTCTCCTATCCGCTTTTCTTCCGCCTCGATCAAGCGCTGTTTTTCCAGATCAAGTTGCTCTTTCGTCAGACCTTTTCGCTTCGTGACTTTTTTCATCTCTCCACTTTGTTCTACCCGCTCTTCTACGCGTTCTCCCGCGCCAGCCAGCAAGATCCGGCGATACTCCAGCGCCACATCGCCCTTCCAAAATTTGGCATCTGCCGCCACGCCTTTATGAGCCCTCACCGCCCGCACCAATCCGGCCCGCGCTTTCTTTCCATCACCCTTCGCTCCACCGCCAATCGCCTCACCATAGCTGCTCCACCGATACTCCTCCGGTTTCTCGACTATCCCGGCTCGCACTGGATTCAAGTCGATGTAGGCCGCCATCGTCTTCGCCGCCAACCCATCCTCGACGATCACGCTCTTGAATCGCTCTCCCCACAAATGCCCTGACCGTTTATACACCCGGTTGTGCCACTGCGTGTAGCGCTGCATGAACCCTTTCATGAATTGCGAAAGGTCATGCATCCGGTAGGTGAACCGCACGTGTATGCGCCCTACCAGCACCGCTTCCTCCCCAAGTCCATCCGCCACCTGCCCGCGCGCCTCTGTGATCTCTTTGGCCACCTCCGCCACAAAAGCCTCCGAATAAATTGCCCTCAACCGCTCCAGCAGAGCCTCATTCGTAAGCCCGCCCGCTGGCATTGGAGTCACCTCCAAAAGCAAATGGATATGATTGCACATCAAGCAGTAAGAGAGCACCCGGCAGCCCGAGAAATTCTCATACATCCGCATGAAAGTTCGCAGCTTTTCCTTCTCATCCACCTTGAAAGCAAAGCGCTGGTCCACCACCCGCGATACACAG
>JAYULG010000493.1:0-6011 GCA_043763755.1 Akkermansiaceae bacterium
AGGCCAGTGATGATATTGCTAGCGATCGCAGATGGATCTGGCGTGAGCATGTTATCAAATGAGACTTTAGGCGCTTCCGGAAGCGCAAATGCCGTGGGGCGGACGCTGACAAGCCGAGCTTTGAAGGTTGGCTTCGCCGCGAGCGCTGCATGGGACGCAAGGTTCATGCGGTGCTGCCTCGTTTGCGGCAGAACTTTGATCTTCGGGGTGGGTGGCGCGACGAATCTGGGCGGCTCACTTTTGATATAACTCGCTACGATCCAGACCCCGGCAAAAACCGCAAGTATCCCATGCACACTGAGGCTGCCAAGCATTGCCATAGTGATGGCTTTGCGTCCCGTGTTGCGATGGGCAGCTACTTGTTCGATGAGAGTCTTAGCCATCAGATGAGTTATAGTTCTTCTTCGGTATCGTCTGAGAGCGTCACGCCGCGGATGCCAGCCTTCCCGCAAGCATTGAGCACATCCACGATGCGCTGGTGGGTGGAATCATTTACAGCATCTACCGTAACGAGTGCTTTGCTTTGATTCAGATCCGCAGATTCCTTAAATTTTACCAATAGGTTGACGAGAGGTTTCAGTTCTTGGTCTCCCACTGTGCCGATGACCTCTTCATTCACTTCCACACCTCCATTGGCGAGGATGCCTATACGAATTTCCTCTGGCATTTCTACAGAAACTTCATCCGAAATAGAACCAGGCAGCGTCATACTAAGATCAGCCTCGTAACGCGGTGGTCTTGAAGAAATCAAAAAGAAGCACATCAGCAAGAACCCAATGTCTGCCATGGGAGCGAGCTGTAGTTCAATGGATTGTTCTTCGCGGCGGCGGAGGAGGGGCATACGGGTCTAGCGGATTGTGTTAAATGTGCCGAGGACGATTTCTACTGCACCAGCTTCAGCACATGCACGATAAAACTCCTTGGTTCTGAGAGCCGCTGTATTTGCATCTGCGCGGAGATATACTTTTAATGGTGGATACTCGATCATCCTCCGCTTCAGGCGGCTAGTAAGATCTGCCAAGGCAAGTGCCTCGCCCCCAAGATAAAAGCTTCCCCCGGCATCGACGTTTACGATCACTCTGCCAGCCATATCTTCCGGCACGATGGCTGCGGTAGCGATGGGTAAATTGAGTAACACATCATACTCATTTTCTGCAATCTCATTGGTGACCATGAAGAAGATGATGATAATCCAAGTGATATCGATCATCGGTGCGATCTGCATCCCCACATCATCAACAACTCTGCGTCTTACATTCATGGCTTCTTCGTTTTGTTAATCCGTTTCATGCATTCGCATGCACGTGCTCGGCAGGTGCGCCACTGATGAAGCGATTGATCATGTTAGAAGACGCGTTGGCGAGTTGACTCACGAGCGATTGCAGCATGTTTTTGAAAATGAAGTAGGCAAGCATTGATGGAATCGCGACGATAAGGGAAGCGGCCGTAGTAATCATCGCCTCACCGATGCCGCCTGCAAAATCTGAAGGCTTTGAGGCACCAGCCGCAAGTTGATCAAAGCTGGCAATCATTCCGGCAACTGTACCTAGCAATCCTAACATTGGTGCGACTGCGGCTAGGGCGTTGAGCATGTTTACCCATAACATATACTTCGTTTCCTCGTGGAAAATCGTTTCGGCTGCTACGGCTTCAAGATCTGCTTTGGAGTAAACCGTAGCGCCGACGGCTGCTTTAATGAATGTTTCTCTGACGACGTGGGAAAATGAACTATCATTTGTTTCACAAAGTTTTAAAGCCGCCGAGACATCTTGATTTGCAAATGCGATGTCCAATGATTTCTCGAATGCACTCGGGATCATTGCTTTGCGATTTATCTTCATGGTGCAGAAAGAAACGATGGCGATTACGCCTACCGATGAGAGGGCGATGAAGTGCATGATCCATCCGCCTTTGATATAAACGTCTAGCAGGCTTTCCTTTTCGACTTTCGCTGCGACTGGCGGCGGGCTTGTCACTTGTGCTGAGGCTGGGCGGGTGATGAGTGTCATAGCTACGGCAAATAGGGCAATTGCCATGACAAGCGGACGGACGATGGAATACATGGATCTCACAATGATATAGTAGTTGGTTGGGTAGAATGTTACTCGCCGAAGATGTTATATCGTTTCGGATGCGGTGGGGGCTCGGTCTGAGAAGTTTCAATGGGAGCTTTCTCCGGTCCCTCTTCCTGCTCGGTAGGGGGAAGGCTTTCAGCGAGCTTTCCCAACTCACGATCACGCAGACGTGCAAGAAGTAGAGCGCTATCTTTCGCAGCTTGTGAATCCGGATAGAGGGCTACGAGGTCTTCAAGAGTCACCTTGAACAAATTATTTGATCCAGTAAATTGGTATAACTCAGAAGCTCGTTTGAGGCCGATTGATGCTTCTTTTTCGCGGTTTCCGAGGAACAAACTTGGGTAGAGAAAAAAGTCCAATGAGAGGTGATAAAGTCTCTGGCGGAGTGGGAGAATCTCATCGTCATCTCTCCAGCTTGGGTGCTCTTCTTCGAGGGTTTTGAGACTTGCAAAATGACGATCTCCCAGAAATGCAGTCGCGAGAATCATGCCGTCTTGGTTCTCAGGCCCTTCTGTGATTTCCCATGCGAGCCGATCTGCGGTGGACATATCTTCCGACTCTTTTGCGAGGATAAATTGGATTGTGAGTTGCTCGGCTTGCGCACGCTCGGTGCGGAATTTCCGTGAATCTTGTTTTTCAATCAGTGAAAGGATGAGAAGAGCTTCTTGGAGGGCGTCTGTGTCGTTAGAGAGACGAAGAGCTATTGCTAGAGCCAAGCCAGTCTCGCCGACGTTTGATCCAGCCATGCGGAGTGTTTCTTTGCGACGTTCCCATAACTCCCGGAGCCAAGGGATCGATTTAACTTTAGGCTCACGGTGCAGAGAAACTTCGGTGGGTGTGAGCTTAAATGATACATCTCCTAACTCAATGAGGGGAATGGTTGTAACAGTGAGGCCACTCGCTAGAGTTTTCTCAACACTGATAGATTGCGCGTTTGCTTGGAGGATGCGCACTGCCAGAGGAGCGCCGCGGGCTGGATTCTTCCAAGTGATTTCATCGAGTTCAGGACGAGCACGCAAAAATTTGGCAACGTCTTCATCAGTGGGAGCAGCACCTGCAAGCGCGGTGCAGGAGAGGCTCACGCAAGCAAAAATTCTTATGACAGAATAGAGTTTCATGGCGCGGCGGGTGCAGGCGGTATGAGTCCGCCATCAGGATTACTTGGCGGGATTATTCCGCCAAGTGCCTGAGCGCGCTCGCGACTGAGTGAAGCGGGCTTGAATGCAGCGAGGTCTTCACGGGTCGCAAGCTCAGAGTAAACCTCACGCGCCTTTTCGGGCAGGCCAAGTTTTTCAAGTGCCTCCGCGCGCTCGAAGTATGCATCCGCTACGAGCGCGGGGAATCGATTGAACAATAAGTAAACTTGCTCGTAATAGGGTAAAGCTTCGCGCGGGCGGTCTTTTTTTACATGCAGCCGCGCGGTGGCGATGAAGGCTTCAGCACGCACTGCGGCTGGCATAGATTTGGTTTTCTGAACTGCTAAAAGTATATTTAAAGCCAGCTCAGAATCCCTCAGCACAAGCAGCTTGGCGCGGGCGAGAGCTACTTTGCCACCGAGTTCTCCTTCCACAAGTGTGATACCTCGCGAGTCGGGTGCAGTTTTGGGCATGATTGCAGATTTTTCATACTTCTCAAAACTCGCAAGGGCATCCGTTTTATTTCCGGCACCCGCGGCGATAAAGCCAAGGCCGGCGTAGGCGCGATCTCGCTCAGGGGCGCGTGGCCACCATTTGCGAAGCCCTTGGTAAATGCGGGCTGCGCCATCAGAATCGCCCGTGGCTGCGAGTGCATCACCCACATCTGCTAGAATGCGCGGTGCGGTTTCCTTTGGCTCGATTTCAGCAACGAGCGCGACAAGCGCATTCTGGCTATCCTGAAGACGGACTTCAATCGGTTTGGATTTGTTAGAAAGATGCAGTTGTGAAAGCGCCCAGCCAATGCGAGTGGCGAGGCGTTTTTTCTGATCGGTCTTTGCCTTAGCAAGTGCATCCTTCAGCAGCGTTTCAAGTTCGGCTTTTTGCTCACCGGGATAAAATCCTTGCAGGCCGATAAACATATCTTCGAGGCCAGGGCGCACGCTATCGTTGCCCAAGCGAGCTATAGCATCCTGATAAATGTCGCGGGCTTCTTGAATCTTGCCTCGTTGCCTAGCCACCCAGCCAAGCCATTGTAAACCTTCCGCGATGCGCGGGCTCTCGGGGCGTTTTTCAAGGAATGAAGTGAAAAGCTTTTTCATCCCATCAATATCTTTTTTGAGTTTGAGGAGATTGCCTCGTTTCATCCAGCCCTCGTCGTAAAATCCTGGAAACTCGATTCCGATTTTAGCATAAGTCTGGTCAGCAAGATCAAGATCACCTTCAGCGGCAAAGGCATCCCCAAGGGTTAGCAGCCCTTCTCCTAACCACTCACTCTGTGGGTATGTGGTTGTAAAATCCTTGAGTATATTAATAGCTTCTGGGTAATTTGCTTCAGAAAAATGGCTGTAGCCGATGCGAAAGGTGGCATCATCTAGATAGTCTTGTCCTACTGCCCTGTCGTCTATAGCAGATTTTAAATATTCAACTAATACATTTCTCGCCTCTTCCCAGCGTTGGTCAAAGTAGTAGGCCATCGCCCTCCAAAAGAAAACATGTTGCCAAAGAGGATCTGTCTTTTTTAGTTTTGTGAGCTGTTGCTCGAACATCGCTCCAGCCTCTTTATACTTTTCTAGTTGAAGAATATTGTATGCTTCCATGAAACTCGCCTGCATTGCGATCAGTTTATCTGGAAACTCAGCAGCCACTTTGCGGTACCCGTCAGCAGCTTCTTGATATTTAAATTGAGACTCAAGCGCTTGCGCCTTGAGAAACATGATATTGGCAGCGTTTGGTTTTTCTGGCAACGCTGCGAAGCGTTCGAGATAGAGATCCGCCGTGCGCACTGCGCGTGGGAAGCGTTCTAGCGCCATCCAAGCCCGCATCAAGCTGGCTGTCGCAGCCTCGACGACTGGGTCTGGCTCCATTTGGCGGACCATTTGATCGAGGATAAGGGCACCCTCACGCGTGCGCTCAAGCTGGAAGTATGCATTTGCCAATCTTAAGCGAGCGGCACTATCAAATTGCGATATTTTTCCGAACGCTTCAAGCTCCCGTTGCATCTCGGCAATGGCGGTTTTGATTTGGGCGGCGCGGATTGGATTTTTAGTTGTGATAGCAGATTTCATATCGAGTTCTGCATCGAACAAGCGCTGAGACTGCATGGTATGGATTTCCACTGCCGTCGGAACCAATCGTAAAATAGTTATAGATTCATGAAACTTTGCCTCTTCTAGTAGTTGATCACCCAGCTCTATCAACTGAGATGAAAATGTGACAACTTGCCGAGTTTGATCGATCTGTTCGTGAATCGACTTGGCCATCACAGCAGCATCGGTCCATAAGCTTTCTTTCATTAACGCATGCAGCAGTAGAATCTTCGCCCGTGCTCCTGCTTCTGGATTAAAGGCGGTGATTTCATCCGTATTTTTTCGGAAAAATGTAATGCACTCCTTCCAATTTTCTTCGAGCACATAGCTAAGCCCTCCGAGGATAAGTGACTCCATGCGGCGGCTACGTTCGACACTTGGATCCTGGAAAATTTCTCCCAAATGCTTGCGTGCTGCTTCTTGATTCCCTGTGCGGAGATTGGCCAAACCTGCGAAGTAAACTAAATCCACCCGTTGCTTGGGATCAAGATTTGGAAATGTGAGGATTTCATCCAGCAAGGTGAGTGCCACTCCAAAGTTTTCCAAGCGCACTTGGCAAATGGCAAGCAGTGGCTTTACCTTTGCGACGGCATCTGCTGTGCCTTCTAGTGTGCCATAATCATTGATGAAGGCTGAAAATTGATCAACAGCGAGTTGCCATTGTCCGGCGTTATAGGCTGCCTCGCCCGTTGTAAGTAGCTCGCCAGCAGTTT
>JAYULG010000494.1:0-1725 GCA_043763755.1 Akkermansiaceae bacterium
ACAAGTCCTACGTCAAAGAAAAGTGGCAGCTCTTGGCAGATCATGGTCTTACGAGTTTTGCGATATCGAATCATCTCGTCGGCCAAGCCGTGTGTGATCTGATCGATGAGCGCCACAAAGCGATTCTGCCACCTGATGTGTGGGGCGATGGCGATCCCGAAGGTGTGCGCAAGCGGGCGGCTAAAAAAATGATCACCACTGCCAAAGCGGCTCGCGCATTTTTCAATGCAAGGCCCGGGCGCAACGGCGTGGATGAGTTTCCCGCTGTAGTCAATGGCTTTACGGGATCATCCATCTGGCACTCGATCTATGCGTTTCCGCCCACTTCGCAGGCATACTATGAAAAAGGCTTCAAAGACTTTGCCAAGCGTTGGCTGCCCATCTTGGATGCGTTTGATAAAGTGGATGTAAACTTCGCGCTGGAGGTCCATCCCACCGAGATCGCATTTGATATCGCATCTGCCCAACGCGCACTTGCCGCAGTGGGGAATCACAAACGTTTCGGCTTCAATTATGATCCATCTCACCTCGGCTACCAAGGAGTCGATTACGTGAAATTCATTCGCGAACTGGGAACCCATATTTTCCATGTGCACATGAAAGATGTCTGGTGGAATCATGGGGATGGTAGTGTGGGTGTCTTCGGTGGCCACACAGACTTTGGCGATGCCCGCCGCTTCTGGGACTTCCGCTCACTCGGGCATGGAGATATAGAATTCGAGGATATCATCGTGGCTCTCAACGACGTAGGCTACAAAGGCCCGCTATCCGTGGAGTGGGAAGATATTCGGATGGACCGCGTCCACGGCGGGGAAGAAGCTGCCGCCTTTGTGCGCAGTGTGGATTTCCCGTCGAGCAACATCGTCTTCGATGCCGCCTTCGATAAGGCAAACCAGTGAAATCTTCCGTGTATCTTCCTCAGCATTTGAATGTTGGCGGGAAAATCGAGGGATTTGCGGATTGACACAATTTCATGTGAGACATAATTTGTCTCACATGAAAACTGCAACCGTACGAGAGCTTCGTAACGAATTTCCCCGCATCGAAGCATGGATTCACGAGGGTGAGTCTGTGGACATTAGCAAACGAGGCATAGTGATCGCTACGCTCGTGCCATTATTGGGGAGTGCTATGGCCCAACCACGTCCGCCCAAGGTGGACGTCATGGCAAGATTGCGCGAAACGTGGGGAGGACGCGTTTTCACCCTAGAAGAAGTGACCGCCATGCGTGCGGATGAACTCGCTAAAGATCTGGGTTAATGAAGGCTTACCCAGACACCTCCTTCCTCTGTGCTCTGTATCGGCTTCAGGCAAATTCGCAAGAGGCGGCAGCATATTTTGCCGCTCTCCCCGGACCACTGGAAGTCACCACTTTGCTGCTTTACGAATTTAAGCAAGGCGTAAGGTTCCAAATCAGGTTGCACCGCCATGATCGCTTCAAAGGCTACTCGCAGGCAGAAGGGACTAAAATGCTGTTGGACTTAAAATCAGACTTGATCAGCGGCGAGGTCCTTACTGTGCCAGCTCCTTGGCAGCAAATCCATATAGCTGCCGAGCGCCTTAGCGAACTCCACACCGTTGCCGGCGGCCATCGGTCCATGGACATCCTACATGTGGCTACGGCTATCGAACTGGGCTTTAGGAAATTTCTCACCTTTGACAGCAATCAGAAAAAACTCGCCGAGGCAGAAGGGCTGGTGGTGCCGGTGTGACGGGCGCAATCTC
>JAYULG010000495.1:0-1723 GCA_043763755.1 Akkermansiaceae bacterium
ATTTGGCCAGCCTTCAGACCGGAGGCACAGTCTATGTGAGTGCTCTTATTACATCTGGTGGTTTCCAAGCCAATACTTTCAACGGTCTTTCGAATTTCACGTTTTACAATGGTGCTGATGAGAAATTCGGGTTTGGGGCCGCCTTTGATGGCGACTCCGTAAGTAGTTTTTACGGTTCGTATGTTGCATCCACTAACACTGCATTCAACTCCACCACAGCGGTGTTGAATAACGCCACAGCATTTTTAGTAGGCCGGATAGATCTCGATTTGAATATTGCAAATTTTTGGGTCAATCCTGACGTTAGCGTCTTACAAGAGGAGCCATCATACTCAGTGTCCGGAGTTGATATGGAATTCAACCGCGTCCGTATCGAATCAAACGTAAGTTCAAAAGTGGACGAGTTCCGGCTTGGTACAACCTTCACGGATGTTGGCGTTCTGGGTGCAATTCCCGAGCCTAGTTCGGCATTGTTGTTGAGTTTGCTCTCACTCACGGCTCTTCGCCGCCGCAGATAGTAGAAAACCTGCCCACTTTCATTGAGCCTCTGGTTTACGGAGAGTGGCGGATTGAAAAATAGATCTAATTACAAAGTGGAGTATCACTGATGCTCCACTTTTTCGTTGAATGGTATCTGATTTCGTTGGCCTCTAAAAGGACGCTCTGAGATTTTACCCTGTGATCACGGATTTCAGATCATCCATGCTCCAGCCGGAGGCATCGCCTACCCCATTTTCATCATCGATTGCGGTGGCGAACTCACGCTTCTTCGCTTGGAGTTTCACAACTTTTTCCTCGACGGTGCCGCGAGTGAGGAGGCGGTACACGGTGACTGGACGCGTCTGACCGATGCGGTGGGCGCGGTCGGTTGCTTGGGCCTCAGCGGCTGGATTCCACCACGGATCGAAGTGCACGACGATGTCCGCAGCGGTGAGGTTTAATCCGTAGCCGCCGGCCTTCAGACTGATTAGAAAGACGGGAGGTCCATTCGCTTTTTGAAAGTTATCCACAAGTTGTTGGCGGTTCCGCGATTGACCATCTAGCCGCAAGCTTTCCCAGCCGCGCTCGGAAATACATTTTTCGATCTCTTGTAACTGAGTTTGGAACTGACTGAACACTAACATGCGATGGTTTCCGGCAATTGCTTCCTCGATCAATTCCAACAAGCGTTGGAGCTTGGCCGACCGTTGAGCGATTAGCATTTGATTGAAACGATCGTTTCCGAGTAGTGCCAGATCACAACACGTTTGCCTCAAGCGGAGGAGTGCAGTAAGCATTTGCATGCGCGCTGCGCCTTTGTTGCCTGAATCTGCAATCGCATCGACACGCTTTTTGCCCTCGATAAGGAGTTGTTTATAAACTGCTTGTTGCTCAGACGAGAGATCACAAAACTCATCAATGAAGATTTTTGATGGTAGCTCGGGTGCCACCTGCTCTTTGGTTCTCCGGAGCAGGAAGGGAAAAGTCTTGAGACGCAGTCGCTCAAGAACCCCACCTGAAGTTTCCGCGCTAGCGAGCGGGAGTTCATAGCGCTCTTTAAAATCTTGCCGCCCGCCCAGCCATCCTGGCTGAATGAAACGGAAAATCGACCATAAATCGCGCACTCCGTTTTCGATGGGTGTGCCAGTGAGAGCGATCCGCCGAGACGCTTTGAGTTTTGAAAGTGCCTTTGCGTGATCCGTATCTGGATTCCGCATCAAGCTGGCTTCATCCACGACCACGG
>JAYULG010000496.1:0-5993 GCA_043763755.1 Akkermansiaceae bacterium
CCATGCGCCGTGGAAGTAGGTATCGATGGGCCCTTGCATGGCGATTGCAAAGACTTCGCCATAAGGGCTGGTATTGATGCCGAATGGATTGAGCGGCGCCTTTAAATCAGAATTCGTGACCAGCGGGCGTGCGGCAAGCGCCCATACAAGCGCGCCAGAGCCGATGAGGCCCGCGGTGATTGCGTGAGAGGTGTGACGTGACATGGCGTGGATATGACTAAAATTTTCCTATGCAGCGGCACGGGTGCGGAAGCACAAGCGTGATAGACCGAGGTAGAAGGCGAGGATGCCTGAGAAATAGAGGATCATGCTCCAGAAGCCCGCTGCTGGCAGGGCGCCCATCTTGAAATAGAGACGCTGCGTGAGATCCGCGAAGTGGTAATGGGGCGAGAACACCCAAATGCTGCGCAAGAGTGGGTTTTCATCCACCTTGAGCATGTTGTCCAAATATCCGACGCCATAGAGGCCATACATCGTGAGGCCCAGCGTGGCGGCAAAGCCAGTGATGCCCCCGAAGCGCGAAGCAATGGCCGTGGAGAGCGCAAGCAGCGGTGCAATGACAAGAATGAACAGCGCCACGTATTGGGCATTGAGCACCAGCCACATTGCCCGCTCCTCGGCATCGCTCGGCGAAGTGGTAAAATAACACAGTGCGCCAGTGATGAGCGCAAGCGGGACGATGAAGGCGAGCAAAGCCAGCCAGATTTCAAGAAGCTGCCGGGTGGGCGAAACACCGGTGGTCTGAAAATACTCGCCGATGCCTGTTTTGGCATTGGTCTCACCCTCGCGGGATGCGGTGAAGAGCCCCCAGATCAAGGCGCAAATCCATAGCGTGCTCCATGCCGCCTGAATGCGCGCGGGCTGCATCAGAATCGGTTTTTCCGTGGCTGTCGAAATCAGCGGCAGTGCGAATGGCACCACGAGCACTGCAAACAGGCAGATCACCCAGGCTTTACGCTGGAAAATCGTGGCAAATGTAAGTCGGAAAAGTCTCATGGTCGTTAGTTCATGCGGGCTTTAAGTGAGCTCCAAGTTTGACCTTGTTCTTGGAAGTGACTGGCGGATTTCCCCTCAATCATGATGGCGCTGGGCATCTCCATCGAGTCGTAGTCCGGGTGGCAACTGACGAGCCGCAGCACATTGACGGATGAGGCCTTCCAAATTTCCTCGAAAGCCTGCCGTGCAAATGCATCAAGGCCGCTAAATGGCTCATCCAGCAGGAGGATATTACCGCGATCTGTTTTGACGGAAAACTCCGCCATGATCAGATTCGTCTTGCGGCGATTCCCGGTGGAAAGCTGGCCGTAGGGCTTTTTGCTATCCAGCTCGATGCGCTTCGCGAGATCCAAGGCAGCGGCGAGCTTGTCTTTGTGGAGCAACATTTTAAAAATGACTGCCGGGGTGATTTCCGGATCGAACCGCAGATCCTCGGGCAGATACTGGATGAAGCCCTCGGTGCGGAAGTTCCCTGAGACGGGCTTGAGAGTCTTTGCCAGAGTGCGGAGCAGCGTGGTTTTGCCACGGCCATTGCGGGCGAGCAGGAAGTGAGTGCCACCGGCGAGGGTCATCCCTTGCCCAAAGCGGGAGAGGGGACTGCCGTAGCCGATCTCAAGACCTGCGTCGAGATGGATGGATGGGGCTGACTTGGTTTTCATGCAGAATGATCTGATTCAAGTTTTTCTGTTGGAAGATTTGGTAAAGGTATGCAGACTTTAAAGTTTCCTCGGTTGTCCGTTTCGCTAACCTTTCCGATGAATAAGATATTTCGCTGAAACTGGCAATATTTTTTTGAACATTTTCAGGGCATAGGTGTCATTTTTTAAAAATTATGGATTTCGGTGGGGTGAATTGGCGAAATTTCGGGGGTGATGTGGGAAGAAGTTGGACCGCCAAGCCGCCAAGAGCGCCAAGTTAAAGAGGATGGAAAATAAAGGGATCTTAGGCTGAGATCTGTTCCAAATTTCCTTGGCGCTCTTGGCATCTTGGCGGTGAAAACCTCTTTCTCCCGGCGCTGCAAAAATGAGCGGATTTTTCTGCGTGACGGCGGGCGGCGGGCAAGTAGAACTCGCGCAGAGGAATCTTATGGCGGGCAAATTAACATACCAACAAGCTGGGGTAGATACGCGGAAAGCGGCTGCGCTGGTGGGCGACATCGGCACTCACGTGCGGCGGACTCAGCAAAAACGCAAACTTTGGGGTGCCTTCGGGCTGTTTGCAGCATGCTACGATCTGAGCAGCTACAAAGAGCCAGTGATGATGACTGGCTGCGACGGCGTAGGGACAAAATTGGAGCTTCTACTCGAGCACGATTTGCTTGAAACCGCCGGCAAAGACCTCGTCGCAATGAACGTCAACGACATCCTGACCACGGGCGGCGACCCACTTTTGTTTCTCGACTACATCGGCATCGCGGCGCTGCATGAGGAGAAAATCACGCGGCTTATTTCTGGCATGGCGGACTATTTGGAAGCGTGTGATTGCATTCTGGCAGGTGGAGAAACGGCGGAAATGCCGGGCATCGTGCCAGTGGATGTGATCGAGCTTTCAGGCTTTTGCATCGGCTGCGCAGAGAAGCCAGATCTCATTGATCCCACCACGGTGGCGGTGGGTGATGTGTTAATCGGCTATGCATCGGATAGCATCCACGCGAATGGCTGGTCGCTGGTGCGGCGCGTACTCAATGAGTTTCCCGGCGAGGTGACCGATGAAGAGCTCCACGGCTGGCTCAAGCCCACGCGGCTCTACCACGATGTGACTCGGGATTTGAAAAAATCCGGAGTGAAGCCGAAAGCGATGGCGCACATCACCGGTGGTGGGTTGCCCGAGAATCTGGAGCGGCTATTCCGTGGCATGGGAGCGGATCTGGAGATCCCGCCATGGAAACTTTTGGGAATCGAGAAACTGCTGTCCCACGTCGATGGTGAGGATTGTTTTCACACGTTTAACATGGGCATCGGCTGGGTGGCGATCGTCGCTCAGGCGGATGTGGCCGCAGCGCTCACTGCGGGCGATGGCGGGACGGTGATCGGCCAGATGGTGCCTGAAGAAGGCGTGCGAGTGCAGGTGGCGGTCGCGTGATTTCCAGCTAAATTCAACTCATGAGCGACTTCCTCACCCACGAATGCGGAATCGCCGCAGTGCGCCTCCGTAAGCCGCTGGCCTACTACCAGGATCGCTACAAAACGAGTCTTTGGGGCTTCAATAAGTTGTTTTTGCTGATGGAAAAACAACGCAACCGTGGCCAAGACGGCACGGGCATCGGCTGCGTGAAACTGGACATGCCCATCGGTCAGCCTTACGTTCATCGGCGGCGTGGCGTGCAGCCTGATGCGCTTTCTGAGATTTTTCGCAAAGAGATCAAAGATTTTTCCAAGATGTCTCGCAAAGGGATCCTGAATGAAAAGGACCCGGAAAGTGTGAAAAAAAACTTCGATTTCGGTGGGGAAATCTTGGTCGGACACCTGCGTTATGGCACATCTGGAGAGTTTGATGCGGGCTGCTGTCATCCTTATCTGCGCCGCAGTAATTGGCCGACGCGCACGCTGATGGTGATGGGAAATTTCAACATGACCAATGCTGCGGAACTCAATGAAGTGCTCATTGAGCGTGGGCAGCACCCGGTTTTCGGCACGGATACCCAGACGGTGTTAGAAGAAATAGGCTACCACCTCGATGAGGCGCATACAGACCTTTACCGCCAGCTCCGGGATGCGGGCGTGCCGGGCGCGGAAATGCCCGCGCGGATTTCTGCGGCACTGGATGTGCCGCGGCTCGTCGCTGAATCCGCCGCTGCTTGGGATGGCGGCTACGCCATTTGCGGGGCCATCGGCAATGGCGATATGTTCGTGATGCGAGACCCTCGCGGCATCCGCCCTTGCCACATGTTGATCACGGATGAGGTGATCGCTTTTTCATCAGAACGGGTGCCTCTCATGACTGTCTTCGAGGCAGAGGCAAGCCAAGTGAAAGCCGTGGACCCCGGCTCAATGATCACGATCAAGGCAGATGGCACGATCTTGGATTCTGCATTCGCACCGCCGCAGAAATACACGCCTTGCTCGTTTGAGAAAATTTACTTTTCGCGTGGAAATGACCCACAAATCTACCGCGAGCGAAAAGCCATGGGCGCTGCGCTCGTCCCACAAGTGGTGGAATCCATCGGCGGCGAATTTGAAAAAACCATCTTTTCATTCATCCCAAACACCGCCGAGACTGCCTACTATGGCCTGATGGATGGCCTGCGCCTGCACCGCCGCCAAGAAGTGCGCACTTCTATTCTCAAGGCGTCTGAAGAAGGAAATCTCACGCCTGAACTCGTCGATGAATTGATCCTCCGGAATTGGCCCAAAGGCGAAAAAATCGCACACAAAGACATCAAGATGCGGACGTTTATTTCGCAAGAAAAAAGCCGCGTCCAAATGGCCTCGCACGTCTATGACATCACTTACGGCGTGGTGAATCCCGGTGATTTCCTCGTCGCGCTTGACGACTCCATCGTCCGCGGCACGACATTAAAGCAATCAATCCTGAAAATCCTTGCGCGCACCAAGCCTTCGAAAATCGTCATTTGTTCAACAGCCCCGCAAATCCGCTACCCGGATTGTTATGGCATTGATATGTCAGAGCTCGGCAAATTTATCGCTTTCGCTGCGGCAATTGCACTCCACCGCCGGGCAGGCAGGCAGTCGTTGTTAGATCGCATCTACGATGATTGCCGGGCAGAGCTGGAAAAGCCCAGCCACCTGCGTAAAAATCGCGTCAAAGCGGTTTACGAAGTTTTCAGCAACGAGGAAATCTCTGCAGAAGTCAGCCGCATGGTCTATCCAGAAGGCATCGATTGGCATGGCGAAGTCCAAGTGATTTTTCAAACCATCGATAATCTCCACAACTCCATCCAAAGTGCATGTGGCGATTGGTATTTCACCGGAAACTATCCCACACCCGGCGGCTACTCGATGGTCAATCAAGCATACCTCCGTTGGTTCGAAGGAGTAGGCGGACGCAGCTATGATCTACCGCTGTAGCTGGGCAGTGGATGTCAGTCAGCGTTATCGAATCGCTATTGGAATGTGGACGCTCTTTCTTGCATTACCGTGCCGCGTCTATGCCAAATCCCGAGCGGTAGTTTTATACATGCCGCTGTTCATGCTTGAGGCCCTTTTCATTATCACGTGGGCAGACGCTCGGCTGACACATGCCCATACGATGTTAAATCATGAGCTGAGATAATTTCACACCAACTCAGCCGCGATGGGATCTACAAGGGCGCGACCTCGATGGATGAGGAAGAGACGATCTTGGGTGAGGTGGAGCAATCCTTCCTCCGCTAGGTGGCTGGCTCTCGCGAGGGCTGTGGGACTGAGGAGTGTGAGGGGAATACCATTTTTGGTGCGCAGGCCGAGGGCGATTCTTTCGAGGCGCTGTGCTTCTGCATCGAGAGACTCAGATTCTGAAATGGCGTGGCCGATTGCTCGGATCTGCGTGACGTATCTGGCAGTATCTGGGAGGTTTTTAGAGCGGATCGATTCGAGGGTAGAAACAGCAGAGGGGCCGAGGCCGAGGTAGTCTTGACCCTGCCAATAGCCTTGATTGTGCAGAGAATGATGGCCGGGCTTGGCGTAGTTTGAGGTTTCGTAGTGATCGAAGCCGTTGGCCGTGAGGAGATCATCGGCGAGGTGGAAAAAGTCTGCATCGTGATCCTCATTCTCACGCATTTCGCCACGGCGGAGCGATTCGAAAAAGGCGGTGTCTTCTTCGTAGGTGAGGTTGTAAGCGGAAAGGTGGTCGGGTTTGAGAGAAATGGCATATTTGAGGGTGTTTTCCCAATCAGCCTTGGTTTGGCCGGGAATAGAGAACATCAGATCGATATTGATGGATGGCATGCCGGCCTCGCGCAGGATGCGTACCGAATCAGAGGCTTGGGCGGCTGAGTGCTCGCGGCCAAGAGTTTTTAAAACATGGGGGGAAAACGATTGGATGCCGAGCGAGATGCG
>JAYULG010000497.1:0-5990 GCA_043763755.1 Akkermansiaceae bacterium
CTTTCCAGCTCATCCACTAGCGGATTCCCCACAAATGTCGTCTTTAAGCCAGCCTTCTCAAAAATGGGTTGTTCGAAAGGAAACAGACAGAGCAGCTCATCGAGCACCTCCGCCATCACTGGAATACGCCCCTTGTTCCACGCCCAGACCTTTGGGCTGATGTAATAAACGATCTTTATATCCGGAAAATCTCGCCTCACTGCCTGCGCGAATCTCACGTTAAATCCCGGGTAATCGACCAACAGCAGCACATGCGGTTGGAAAATTTCCACTTCCTCCATCATCACTGCAAATTTCTCCTGAAACCACCCAAAGCGTTTGAGAACCTCCCACACCCCCATCACCGCAGCGTCTTGCACCCAGTCTTTCAATCCCGGTCCAGCCACATCCGCCATTTCCGGCCCGCCCGCACCTCGGATTTCCAAATTGGAGATTTTCCCTCGCAACGAGCGTAGCAGCCCTGCCCCATGCGCATCTCCACTGATCTCGCCTGCCACCACATATACTCGTTTCGCCATGCCCCGTGAAGCTATTCATCACCCCTCATTCTGAACAACAAAATCCTGCCTTCCGCCAGCGCCCCCGAAGAAATCGTCAATGATCCTGACTTCCGTATTGATTTCGTAGCCATGGCAGCTTTCATCGCGCCCAAGCAAGTCTGCTTTCTACCATGGCCACCGACCTTACAAAATCCACTGTCCCGCTTGCTGAAATCTCACAAGGGACCAGCTCTTTAGACGAATTTTTGGATCGAAATCAAAAAAACCTAGTGGCTTTGGCCCTTCTTATCGCCATCGCCGGGGTAGCTTTTGTAATCTATCGCGGTGTCCATAGGGGCACCGAAGATGCTGCCGGCCTCGCATTGGTAAAATCTACAGATGTGGCTTCGCTCCAAAAAGTCGTCGATGAATTTCCCAAATCCACCGCTGCTGGCAGCGCCTTGCTCCTTCTTGGGAACAAGCAATGGGATGATAACCAACCAGACGCAGGCATCGCCACGCTCCAAAAACTCATCTCCGCCCATCCCACCCACGCTGTGATACCAGCCGCGCAAGCGAGCCTTGGTGCAAAGCTGATGGCCCAAGGCAAAACTGCCGAAGCTTCGAAGATTTTCGAGGCACTTTCTAAAAACTCTGAGGCGAAATACCTCGCCCCTTTCGCCCTTATTTCTCTGGGAGATCTAGCAAAAGCAGGTGGCGATATCACCAGCGCAGAGGACCTCTACAGCCAAGTAAAATCCAAGTTTCCCGATAGCCCTTTCACCCAAACTGCCACTGCCCACATGGCAGATCTGAAAGCTAAGCCACCCACCGAGATTGAGCCGCCACCTGCGCCGCCCGTCGCGCCACCAGTGCCCGGTGCGCCGTCTGCTTCCTCTGCCCCGGTCATCGTTCCTGAGGTCGTCACGCCTGCCGAAGCTCCCGTCGAGCCCGCACCCGCGCCAGCTGTAAATTCTCAGCCCTGAAATTTTTCTCAGCTCAGTCTATCAGTTTGACATTACACCAATCTCAACCATCCTGCCCCTGTGTTCAAAAAAGTAATCGGCCAAGACAATAGTGAAGCCACCCGCCTCACTCCTCCACTCCCAGAATCTCGCATTCCGGAGTCTGCCCCTGCATCCGCGGCACCTACTTATGGCTCGCAACAACCCGGCCCAAGTGGCCGCCCTTCCGGCGGTGCTACCCGCAACGTGCTCTCGACCGATGTAGAGATCAAAGGCAACGTGAAATTCACCAACGATCTTGTAGTGGACGGGAAAATCGAAGGCGAAATCAACTCGGATGGGAACCTCACCATCGGCGAAAATGCCCGCATCCGCGCCGAAATCAAAACTGCTACCATCGTCGTTTATGGAAAAGTCCACGGGAATCTTTCCGCCACGGATCGCATCGAACTCAAGTCGAGCGCCGAGGTTGTAGGAGATATCAAAACCAAAACTCTTTCAATTGAAGCAGGTGCCATTTTCGTAGGTAAATCTACCGTTGGAACTCCTGCAAATGTTCCGGCTAGCGCAGAAAAAACGCCAGCTAGGCCCGCTCCAGAAGCTCCCAAGCAAGGCACGCTCGCTGGCACTACCCCCTGATCGCCTGAGAGCCGCCCGTTTTCCCTCAATTCATCATTACCATGGCCGATGAGCCGATCCGCCATCGTCTTCAGGTGACTTGCCCGGAATGCGGGCACTCCCAACAAGAACCCGCATTGGTGGTCTCCACCCAGTGCCGCTCTTGTCGGGCAAATTTCCAAGTGCGGGATGGCAAGGCTGTCACACGCCAGCGCCCTGTCATCTTGATCGCAAAGCCGCGCAAGGATGGCGATCCCTACCCACCGCCTGATCCGCAGCCACCTAAGCTCATCTTCAATCGTGAGCCATCCCCTCCCCCGGCGCGTTCTTTGCTCATGCGGTGGCTTAATCCCGTGAAACCGCAACGCGAGATTCGTTGCTTCAACTGTAGCCACAATTACCACGGGTCTTTCGAAGCGCAGTCTAGCCAATGTCCAAAGTGCAGTAGCTACGTGAGTCTCGTCGATTACGACATCACAGAACCCTGGAACCGCCGCATTCAAACATGTGGAAATGTGGTCATCCGTAAATCTGGCTCTGTCTCTGGTGCCACCCTGCAATGCCACAATCTCACAGTTCTCGGTGAGCTTGCTGGCTCCGTCGAATGCAGCGGAAATTTGATCATCCGCAGCCACGGGAAAATCATTGGCAAAGTCAACTGCCGGAACCTCCGCGTTGAAAAAGGCGCGAGAGTCGAGTTTCTAAACGCCGTCACCGCCGTCACCGCTTTTATCGACGGCAATGTCCGTGGTCAAATCTCCTGCTCCGGGGCCATTACCCTTGAAAAACGTGCCCATCTCCAAGGCCTCGTGCGCACCTCATCGCTCATCGTCAAGGAAGGCGCAAAACATAGCGGCACCATCGAAGTGATACAGACCACTCCTCGGTAATTGACCGCTCGTATCCCTCACCTAGATTTTCACCATGCTCACCGCCCTCGATCTCACCGCAGAAATCCTGGCCCTAAAGAAATCGAGGAACGCTGTCATCCTCGCTCATAATTATCAGATCGGCGCTATCCAAGACGTGGCCGACTACGTAGGAGACTCGCTTGGCCTCGCCTACCACGCCAAGGCCACTGATGCAGATGTGATCGCTTTTTGCGGTGTCCATTTCATGGCTGAGACTGCCAAAATCGTCAATCCGGGCAAAATCGTCGTCCTCCCCGATGCCGATGCCGGATGCTCGCTCGAGCAATCTTGCCCCGCAGATCAGCTCGAAGCATTCCTCACCGCAAACGCTGCGAAAAACTACTACGTCATCGCCTACATCAATTGCTCCGGCGGAGTCAAAGCGCTCTGCGATGTGATTTGCACCTCTGGGAACGCGGTGAAAATTGTCAATCAAGCGCCCTTGGATCGCCCAATTCTATTCGTCCCAGATGAAAATCTTGGCGCATGGGTCATGGAACAAACCGGGCGTAAAATGGACCTCTGGAAAGGCAATTGTTACGTCCACGTCGAATTCACACGAGACTCGATCAATCGCATCAAAGCCGAGTATCCAGATGCCCTGGTAGTCGCCCACCCTGAATGCACGCAAGCGGTTCGCTTGCTGGCTGATGAAGTTTGCTCCACTGAAAAAATGATTTCCTACTGCCGGAATGCACCCGTTAAAGACATCATCGTGGTGACGGAAAGTGGCATGCTTCACCGCCTCCGCAAAGAGTGTCCGGATAAAAATCTCATCGCTGGCCCTACCGACCGCTGCGCGTGTGCCGATTGCCGCTACATGAAGATGAACACTTTAGAAAAACTCCGCGATTGCCTCGCAAATCTCCAGCCCCGCGTGGAAATGGAAGAGTCCCTTCGCGCCCGCGCTGAGCTGCCACTGCTCAGGATGCTCGAGCAATCGAAGTGAGTGCAAGCGCGGGACTAATACTATAAATTTAGGGGCAAGATGGGATTGAGTCTTTCTGAATTACGCGAGGGCCTTCCGCAGGGAGGGCTCTTCGGCGGAGGTGCGTGGCGATGGTCGCCAGAACCGCTCAAGCTCACCCAAGCGGAAGCCCGCCAGATGATGTCGCTCGGACATCCTTTGGCTAAATTCCAGCAAGCGTGCGATGCGCTTTACCGCCGCAGTGCCGCCGGGAAACTCCCCGAGTGGCTCGCCGATCTGCTAGACATCGGCAAGGCCGAGTGGCTTACCGAACTTCAGCGCGAGAGCACAACTGTGAATCAATTTCCCCGCGTGATCCGCCCGGATTTAATACTGACCGAAAGCGGATTCACCATGACAGAACTCGATAGCGTGCCAGGCGGTATCGGCGTGACGGCATGGCTCGCAAAAATTTACTCAGATGCTGGCTATGATGTGCTCGGCGGGCCAGACGGAATGATCGAGGGCTTCCGCTCATTGATGCCGGAAGGCGGCACCATTCTTGTTTCTGAAGAATCAAACGACTACCGCCCAGAGATGATATACCTCACCCGGCGGCTTGGAGAAAACTGGAACGTCGCCTCTGCCGAAAAATACGTGCCGGATGGATCATCGCTCTATCGGTTTTTCGAGCTCTTCGATTGGAAATCCATCGCCTCATCGCGCAGGCTTGCAGAGGCAGCCGCAGCAGGTGAAATCAAAATCACACCACCTTTTAAACCGCACTTAGAAGATAAGCTATGGCTCGCCTTTCTGTGGTCCCCAGCGCTCAAAAATGTCTGGGAGCAATCATTGCGTGGCAGTCAGTTAAAGCGCTTACGTGAGCTCGTGCCTTTCGGCTGGGTGCTCGATCCCACGCCCCTGCCGCCGCATGCCTCTCTGCCACGAATGGATGCGCACTCGTGGCAAGAAGTCGCAAAGTTTAGCCAAAAAGAACGGCAACTGGTTCTCAAAGTCAGCGGATTTCACGAGACTGCATGGGGCTCGCGCGGTGTCTTTATCGGCCACGATATGCCCTCGGCAGAATGGCAAGAGCGACTGGAATCCTCACTCGGCCAAGCCTCCGAGCAACCATGGATCCTCCAAGAATTCCGCGAAGGACGGCGAGTAGAGCATCCCGTCTTCCGCGATGATGGCAGCATCGAAATGATGCAAGGCCGCGTCCGCTTGTGCCCATATTTTTTCACGGACGATGCCGGGCAAACGACATTCGGCGGCTGTCTCGCCACCCTAGTCCCAGCCGATAAAAAGAAAATCCACGGCATGAGCGACGGGGTTCTGATACCATGCATCATCGGGTAATTCATGCCGTAAGGGAGAAGTGGCTAGGGCACAGCCAATGGGAAATACTGGATAGCAACCTTTGAAATTATAGAAGACACGCGTTGCGGCTCCTAAACATTTACAGATTTCGTTCTTGGTATTTCACTGGGAGTGGTATTTTTTTCAAATCGTCCGTCCAACGGATGCGAATTTAGAAAGCCCGAGTAATAGCGGTCGGCATCGACCGGAACGATGCCGCCAAACCGACCGCAAAGGCCGGGGAGGCGGCGGCGCATGTCCAAGTCGAATCTTCGGAGACGGCTAAAGGCCGTTGCAGCTGACTATTGCCAGCTTTCTAACTCCCCGTCCACCAGGATGGAACTTGATCAATTCCTCCACATGAAACTATTTCCCTACCTACTATTGGTTTCTATCATCACCTCGCCACTCGTCTCATCCGAGCTGGAAAAAACGGCATCTGCCCATATCATTGGCGCTCTAGCCGATTGCACACCGCCACCTCCCGAGCTGCCAAAGCCGGGCTTCACCCCTGCTCCAAACGAAATCCTCTCCTCGGAAACGTTTCACCAAGGCGGGCGCAAAATAACCATCCAGGAAATCCTCCCAATCGATCTCCCAGAGCCACCTTCGCCTGCTGCACCCACTGTTGCAGACCTAACCGAGTCCGAAGCCCCATCCGCCGATCTCGAGCCCACCGCACCCGATCTAGGCTTCCTCATGGTCGGAGCCACCATTTTCCACGCTGCCGATGGCACTATGCGCTCCC
>JAYULG010000498.1:0-1718 GCA_043763755.1 Akkermansiaceae bacterium
GCATCGCTTTTTGCCGGCGAGCTGATGCGGATGTATCAACGCTACTCAGACTTGCGTGGCTGGAAGTGCGAGCATTTAGAAAGCAGCCCATCCGAGGTGGGCGGATTCAAAGAAGTGATCCTCAAAGTGACGGGGCAGGAAGTTTTCCGCTATCTCAAATATGAATCAGGGGTGCATCGAGTGCAGCGCGTGCCATCCACTGAGACGCAAGGGCGTGTCCACACTTCCACCGTTACCGTGGCAGTGCTGCCGGAGGCTGAAGAAGTGGATGTGGAGCTGAAGCAAGAAGACCTCCGCATCGAAGTCTGCCGCGCGGGCGGCGCGGGTGGCCAACACGTGAACCGCACTGAGTCTGCCGTGCAGATTTTCCACCTACCCACTGGCCTTTATGTGCGGTGTGAGGATGGGCGCTCGCAGATTAAAAACAAGGAAATGGCCCTGCAAATTCTCCGCTCCAAGCTCTATGATCAAAAGCTCCATGAACAACAAGAAGCGTATTCGAGCCACCGCCGTTCATTGATCGGCTCGGGAGATCGATCAGAGAAAATCCGGACCTATAACTTCCCTCAAAGCCGCGTGACCGATCACCGCATCGGGTTCACTTCGCACAATCTCACAGGAATCGTGGCGGGGGATTTGTATGAATTCACCAACGAGCTTCAGAAGACCGAGATGGATGAACGCCTTGCTGAGGCAGGGCTTTGATTAGGCAGTGGATGGTTCCTCGGGATAACACGCCAGTCTTCGGCGAGGGCGCCAAAGACGCCACGCGAGGGCGCGTGTGCTCCCCTTGGATGTCAACGTGGTTGCTGCGTCTCGCAGCAAGATAGCTGATTCATTGCGGCGAGACGCCACAACCACGTTTACGACACACTTCTCTATCAAAAGTTATGGCTGACTACGGAACAGACTATGCTATCGGTAAGGCTTGCAAGAATTTCCCCCTACCCCCCTAACTCACTCACCTATGATGTCTCACTGGCCAAGTCTTGATGCTGAGCTTGAAAAACTCGCGCCGCGAGTTATGGCAATTCGGCGCCATTTGCACCAGCATCCTGAGCTGAGTTTGCAGGAATTTGCTACCTCTGCCTACATTGCTACGCAACTTGAGGCGGAGGGGATTGCGTACCGCTTTGGAGCTGGTGAACGCGGCTTGATCGTGGATTTGGGCGGGCAAAATGAGACAAGCCGCGTGGCCATGAGAGCGGATTGCGATGCCTTGCCGATCCATGAGGAAAATCAATTTCCCCACGCATCTCAGAATGCCGGTGTGATGCATGCCTGCGGCCACGATGCACACACGGCGATGCTGCTCGGAGCGCTGATCGCACTTCACCGCGCGGAAACTCCGATTCAAGTGCGCGGGATTTTCCAACCCGCAGAGGAAGCGGGAGACGGTGCGCTGAGCATGATTACGGATGGTGCTTTGGAAGGGATTTCCTCAATCATCGCACTGCATGTGGACCCGAATCTACTCGTCGGCCAAGCCGCTGCGGTGGCAGGGCCACAATCGGCGAGTTGCCAAGATTTTATCCTCACCATCGTAGGCAAAGGTGGTCACGCCGCGCGACCGCATCTAACCGTGGATCCCATCGCGGTCTCCGCCATGCTCATCAGCCAAATTTATCAGGCGCTCCCTCGTCACATTGATTCGCGGCAGCCAGTGGTGGTGAGTATTTGCCAAATCCACGCGGGCCACGCCTCCAATGTGATCCCAG
>JAYULG010000499.1:0-1718 GCA_043763755.1 Akkermansiaceae bacterium
GCCCTCGCCACCTTCACCCAGCGCCTCAAAGCCATCCGCGCCCAGCACGGTCCGGAATCCGTTGCCTTTCTTTCCACTGGCCAAATCCCCTTCGAGGAAATGGCCTTCCTCGGCTGCCTCTTCAAGTTCGGCATGGGCTTCCTTCACTGCGATGCAAATACCCGCCAGTGCATGAGCACCGCCGTAACCGCCTACAAGCAATCCTTCGGTTTCGATGCCCCACCCTCCACCTACGCAGATTTCGAGGAAAGCGAGGTCATCGTCCTCGTCGGCGCCAATCTGTGCATCGCCCATCCCATCCTCTGGCAGCGCATCATGAGAAACAAACGCAGCCCGCAAATCATCGTCATCGATCCCCGTTCCACCGAGACCGCACAAGCCGCCACCCTCCACCTCCCCATCCAGCCCAAAGGCGATCTCGCCCTCTTCTACGCCCTCACCCATTGCATCCTCCGCGATGGCCGCGTGAATGCCGAATCACTCTCCCACACCACCGGCATCGCCGAGTTCACCCACTTCATCCAAGCCTACTCCCCCACCAACGTTTCCGAAAAAGTCGGCCTATCCATCGCAGAAATCGAGTCCCTAGCTCACCTCGTTTCAGATCCCACCCAGCGCGTCTCCTGGTGGTGGACCATGGGTGTAAACCAATCCCACGAAGGCGTCCGCACCGCCCAAGCCATCATCAATCTCTGCCTTATCACCGGAAACATTGGTAAACCCGGCACCGGCCCCTCCTCTATCACAGGCCAATGCAATGCCATGGGTTCACGCCTATTCTCAAACACCACTTCCCTCGTCGGTGGCCACGATTTCGCAGATTCCGCCCACCGCGCAAAAGTCGCCCAAGCCCTCGCCATCCCCCTCGAAAACATCCCTTCACAGCCCTCACTCGCCTACGATGAAATCCTAACCGCCGTGGAAAACGGCACCATCAAAGCCCTCTGGATCGTCGCCACCAATCCCTTCCACTCGTGGATCGACTCCACAAAACTCGCCAAACTCCGCGCCAACCTAGAATTCCTCGTCGTCCAAGACATCTACACCACCACCGAGAGCGCCCTCACCGCAGACCTCCTCCTCCCCGCCGCTGGTTGGGGCGAGAAAGACGGATGCTTCATCAACTCGGAACGCCGCATCGGCACCATCAAAACTGTTAGAAAAGCCCCCGGCCTCGCCCTCTCAGACTTCCGCATCTTCCGCCTCATCGCAGAAGCATGGGGCTGCGGCGATTTGTTCGATCAATGGACCTCGCCCGAGGCCGCCTTCAAGCTCCTCCGCGATCTCACCCAAGACCGCCCCTGCGACATCACAGGCATCCGCGACTATGCCCACCTCGATGAACAAGGCGGCATCCAATGGCCCTACCCCATCTCCCATCTCAAATCCGATATCCCCAATCTCCAATCTCCAATCCCCATCCCCCAAGAACGCCGCCTCTTTGCCGACGGAATATTCTTCACCCCAGATCAAAAAGCCATCTTCCACTTCTCACCCCCCGCCCCCCTCCCAGAACCTGCCGATCCTGACTACCCCTTCCTCCTCCTCACTGGCCGCGGCACCAGCAGCCAATGGCACACCCAATCTCGCACCAGCCAATCTGACATCCTCAGAAAACTCTACCCCGCCGCCCCCTACGCAGAGATTCACCCCGAGGATTGCGCCGCCCTCGGCATTACAGACGGCAGCCAAGTCACCATCCGCTCCCGCCGTGGAGA
>JAYULG010000500.1:0-1716 GCA_043763755.1 Akkermansiaceae bacterium
CCATGCCTCTACCTCGCAATTCCAATATGGTATTGATAACTGGATCTACGCGACCGTCGGCTACAGCGGCGTGGACATCAAGCTCGGGCAGAAGACCCATAAATTTGCCCAGGCTGTCTTCCGCTTTCGCCAGGATTTATCGGAAATGGAGTTTCTCCAAAACACGACTAATAACACATGGGGTCTCGGATTCACCGCGCAAGGTGATGTCTTTGGTTCGACGGCCAACAACAATCCCTCATGGATTCTTTCCATCCCAGAGTCCAGCTACACTGGCAGCGGTATCTCGCAGCCGAAATGTCCGGGTATCGCGACCGTCACCCGCGGCAATCCACTGCCACAGCCTAAGTTCGTGAAAATGTTTCCCAATACCCGCGATGTCACACAGGTGGATCAAATCGATGGCTACACCGCCGGCGCTGGACATCATTTCTATACCGATGATCTACTAGCTGATACTTTTTCTCCAAACAATGCCTTCATTTGCGAACCTACTGGTCACATCGTAGCAACGGCTGAGTTGATCGAAGACGGCTCATTGATGAAGACCATCATGCGTGGTAATAATGCCTTCGCCAGCGCAGATGCATGGGCTGCGCCCGTCGCCGCTCGCGCAGGCCCAGATGGTGCGTTGTGGATCGCGGATTGGTATGACCCCATCATCCAGCACAATGTGGTTTTCCGTTTTTACAATCAAGCACGGCAGTATGATCAACTCCACAGTCCTTTTCAAACAGGCGCGGACCTAGGGCCTGGAAAGGGCAATGCATACCAGACTCCATTACGAGATGATCAATATGGCCGCATCTGGCGCATCGTTCCCTTGATCGTTCCACATCGCAAAGACGCCGCCATGATTCCATCAGACACTGCCTCACTGGTGGCAAAGCTTGCCTCGCCCTCGCAGCTCATCCGGCTCCATGCCCAGCGCCTGCTGGTGGAGCAAGGTGCACAAGCTCCCCTACCCGCTCTTGCGGCGCTGATATCTGGCAGCACATTTCCGCTGGCGGCGATGCATGCAGTATGGGTATTGGAAGGCATCGGCGCACCGCCAGGCAGCGAGTCGCACCGGATTCTCATCGATGCCCTTATTTCTACACAGCCGCTCGTTCGCCGCCATGCCATGCAAGCACTTGGAGCGGCAGACCCGCATGTTTTAGCGGCTCTACCTGCACTTCTCACACGTGCCACCAGCCCCCGCGAACAGTTATATATTCTTATCACTGCTTCACTCGCTTCTCCTGACCGCGAATTATCAATCTCACTTTGTAAATTTGCAGAAAATGCCGCCGCGATGGACCCCACTCTCCAACGAGCACTTCAACTCGCTCTGAGAAAACAAGGCATCACGTTGTTTTCCGCAGATTTCTCCAAATTCAAAGCAGACCCGCCGGTGACGTGGTTTGAAAATGAAGTACTCGCCATCATCAGCCACCTTGCCGCAGGCCTAGGCCGCCCCGCGCTTATCGATTTTTCCCTTTCCGCGCCCGCCGGATTGAAGACCCATATCAAGCGCCTCCTCACGGAACCAATGGAGATCAACCGGACACCCATCGAAATACCGCCGCAGTTTGTGCCGGGCCGCGATCTTTACATGAAATCCTGCATTGAGTGCCACCAAGCCGATGGCCGAGGAGTGCCGAACACTTTCCCACCCATCGTCGGCTCGGAGCGCCTCAAGGGAGACCGTGCCAGTGTGCTTCGGCTGGTCCTCGG
>JAYULG010000501.1:0-1712 GCA_043763755.1 Akkermansiaceae bacterium
AGGAACATTGAGGTCAAGTTTGCCTGTGGGTCTAGGTCCACTGCCACGATCCGCTTGCCCATTCGAGAAAGCATCCATGCCAAGTGATAAACGAGCGTCGTCTTACCCACACCACCTTTGTTGTTAAAAAATGCGATCGTCTTCACCGTTGTGGGTGCTTCTGAATAACGGCTAAAAAGTGATGTTTTGCAGGGGTGAATTCGATAGGCGGACTGCCATTCTGCGCCATGCTGCGCTGGGCGAGGCGGATGCCATAGCCAAAACGATTGACGTATCCCAAGGGCTTCATCGCCTCCGCAAGAATCGGATTCCGGTAATCGTTGATGGTCGGGAAATTTTCTAGTGCGAGTCCGTAAAGTCCGCCTGGATTTTGGATCTCAATGCGGTCACTGAAAAAGTATATTGTCGTAGGACGGTTGAACTGGTAATCGCGATGGACTACTGCATTCATGAGAATTTCGCGCACTGCAGTTTCAGGATAATCCCAAATGATTTGCTCGCGCAAAACGGATTCTTTAAATGGCCTCTGGGTAAAGCGAGACTTGATGAACATGTCCAACTCTCGAAGGACGACCATTAATGCTCCGGAAAATTGTTTTTCCTCAACAGCACCATCCTCCATCTGCAGTCCGTCGAAACGGGTGAATTGGACATAGGCACCGGAATAAAAGTTAAGTGGTTCTTTGCCAAACAAGATCACCCCCGCGTTTGACGGACACTCTTTGATAGGATTGTAAAACCTCAGCGCGGCGAGTTGCTCTTCCACTGTCCGCCCGTTTTCACGAATGACCTCCGCGTCCACCGCTTCGCGTCGATAGGTATTTTGAAAAGCATCAAGGTCTAGATCTTCAAGCGTGGCGCCTAGACATGGAGCTGCATCGAAAGTCCGGAAGTGGACGCTGCGCCTTTCGCTGAGGCTCCGTTCTTCCGCCTCTGATGCTGTCGCTCGCCGCGGGCCCACTCTTATATGTACGCGCCCATCGACTCTCACCGGGGGAATCTCCGAGGGCTTTACTTCCACAATCAAAAACTCGCCACCTTCAGGATGGCTTTGCCTAAATACCGACATCATCGGCTGTGGGAGAATGTGCCCGTCGTCCCGATAGGCCGCAAATTGTTGCAGCAGCTCGTCAGTGACCGCTAGATTTGGTGATAGCGATCCGTCATCCTCCACGCCTATCAGCAGGTAACCCGGCTTTCCATGCCCCGCCATATCATTAGAAAATGCACAGATCGCCTCGCGGAATTTTGTGGTGTCTCTCGTCGAGCGCGTGCGTTCGATCCGATCTGATTCGGTTGAGTTCAAAACTTCCGTCAGTTGTTGAGGAGTGACCATCCGTAGTCGGAAACTAATGAAACTAGTGCGCTTGTCACTACCCGTTTCATTTCACCATGTCCATCGAGAATCATCCCCGAGCGGACGCAAAAATCTAATCAAACAGCGCTCAACATTCCCCCACTGATCTCGCTGTAGCTTGGTGTGCGAGATGCTGGCGAAATTTGGTTGAGCCAGCGGTTTGCCTCACTGCGGGTGTTGAAGATCTTGATACTGTCCGTGTTGCGAGACCAGTAGCTTAGCATCCTCACCATTCCAAACGTGGTCGAGTTCGGCGCGACGAAGACCAACCACCCTTTTGAACGATTGCGTTCTTGCTTCATAATCAGCGCGAGACGCAACACCTCATTTGCCGTCATTTCCACCTGCGCCCAAC
>JAYULG010000502.1:0-5959 GCA_043763755.1 Akkermansiaceae bacterium
AAAACCGCCCACATGGCAGGCGAGTGGAGGTGTTGCTGGATGATCTTCACCGCGATTTCCCCACTCAGCTCAGGTGGGGGGAAACACATGCCCAGCATCTGCCATGCAAAACGCGATGTAGCCTGGGAGTCTTCTTTCCACCATGCGCGCAGGGTGGCCATATCATGTGTGGATGGGCTGACGACGCTCATGTATGGGGCACGAGCAGGATGGAAAAACTCTACTTCCGCACTCTTGGGCATGCGCTGGATTTCTAACGAAAGAATGCCTAGTTCTTTCATCACGCCGGGCACGCAGGCGGGCACCATCCCTAGATCCTCACCGCACAAGAGCATGGGACTGGCCTGCCTCATCGCGGGGAGTTTTTCATAACCTTGGGCCTGCCAGAAATCTTCTTGGCGGCGGTAAAAGTAATCCACGTAAAGTTCCTCCACCCGCCACTGCATGTCTGAGTGAAGCTCTCGGTAAGATCGCGTCGCCTTCATGGAGCAGCGTGGATGGAAAAGCGTGCCGTGCGAGCCTTGCACTTCGAAAAATAGGACTTCACTCGCACAATCTAGCAAACACTGCTTGATCCATTCATGATAGGCATCTTGCGGTAATTGCGCGAAACAATCCACGATGCGCCGCTGGTTAGACACATTTTCTCGGAGCTGCCAGTAGCCAGAGCCACAATCATTTAAGAAGCGTTTTTTAACGTCGGGCACGGCATCTTGGAAGCGTTCTGCCAGAGAGTGCTCGCGGATGTAGGGGCGGCAAAAGCGATTGAAATCAAACTCAATTCCGCGATTGCGAATCTCATTGATATGGATAGGCAGCGCAGGATCGAAGTAGCCCATGATGCCCTCGACATGCTCGAAGGGCACCTGCCAGATGCGGAAAAAGCCGAGGATGTGATCGATGCGATAGGCATCAAAGTAGCGGCTGAGCTGCTCGAAACGTGAGCGCCACCAAGCGTAGTCATCGCGCTTCATCACCTCCCAGTTGTAAGTCGGGAAGCCCCAGTTCTGGCCTTTCACCGCGAAGTCATCCGGTGGCGCACCTGCTTGCGCATCCATTTTAAAAAGGTGCGGAGCTGCCCAAGCATCCACGGATTGGCGGTCAATGCCGATGGGTAAATCTCCCTTGAGCGCGAGTCCCTTTGAATGAAGATGGCGCACAGCGGCGGCAAGCTGGCGATCAAGCTCAGATTGTAACCAGATGTGGTAAATCACCTCCGAAAAATCCGGGTGGGTGGGAGCAAGCATTGCTTCGATTTTCGTTTGATCAAAGATTGCCCATTCATTCCACTGGCTGAAATCTGCGGTGCTCAAGTGATCCCGCAGAGTGCAAAAAGCGGCGTAGGCTACTACCCATGCCCGATTTGCTGCGAGGAAGATCTGGAAATTTTCATCACCGAGGATGGCGGCGTGATGTGTGTTGAAAATCTGCCGGGTGAGCTGGAGTTTCATCTTCATTACCGCCTCGTAGTCCACCTGCGGCAGCGGATTGAGCGCAGTGCGGGCGGCGATGATCTCCGCCATGAATGCGGGTGGCATGGCGTATTCCATCTCCTCGATGCAAAGATAAATGGGATGCAGTGCGAATACGCTGATGGCCGAGTAGGGATATGAGTCCGTCCAATCGTGAGCAGACGTGGTGTCATTGATGGGTAAAATTTGCACCAGCTTGAGGCCTACTCCACTGGCCCAATCTGCGAGCGGCGCGAGATCAGAAAACTCACCCACGCCAAGGCTTTTTGCGCTGCGGAGAGAGAAAACCGGAATCGCCACTCCAGCCCCCCGGAAGAAACTTGATGAATCCCTGCGGTAAGATTCATCAGAGATTTGTGTCCACTGCACCTCGCCATAATTGCGTGCGGCGAGATGGCGATTTTCCCCATGCTCCATGCTCACTAGGCATTGCAGGCGTAGATCAAATAAGCCGTATTTGTAGTCGATTTCCCAATCGTTGGGTAAGTATAAATCTTTGCGCCACTCGTTAGCCGCCACCTCTTGAAGCGGCACCGCGTGATGCCAGCCCCAATCTCCGATCTCACTCACGCTACCGATCACGCAGGGCACCATCCCTAGAGGCACCGCTGCCATCCTAAGCCGGAACGAGGTGTTCGCAGCAGCCGGCGTTTGTAGTTTATCAAACGAACGATGTCCCGGCAGCATCGCCTGAAACGCGTTGGTCTCAAATGCGTAATCCACCGTCCCCGCACTGCACCAGTCATCTAGTAGAACAAGTGCATCCTGCCGGGATGCATCAAACTCAGCCGTCCGAGGTGCCATCCATTCATCGAGCCTCACCCCATTTCCCACCTGCCTGAGCTGGTAGCTATATTCCATGCTGAGGCGACCGCTGCCTTTCAGATCGATCACTGTTTCCCACTGCTGGTCATTGATCCAATATAGCGCAGTCTCCTGATCAAAACGCACGCCGCTTTCCCCCATCAGGATCGCGTATTTCAGCCAAAGCGTCTGCCCCGGGCTAGTGTGGTAATTGAGACGGAAAACAATCTTCATAGAGTAGGAAGGCGAATACTTCCCCTAATGTCAGAATTACCCCGTTGGTTGGCGATTCGAAAAAATCCTCACTACTGATTGATTTCTCGGGCCCACGAACACCGCATCATTCTGGCTTGATACTTGGCCCCTTAGCAGAAATCCTCCGCCCCCATGTCCACCGCCGTTCAACACACTCTTGCAGGCCCCGCCACACTTGAGGGCACCTCGCTCCACACCGGAGAAAAGGTCACCCTCACGCTCAAGCCCGCACCAGAAGGCCATGGCTTTAAATTTCGCCGCATTGATCTCCCAGACCAGCCCTTCATCAATGCAGATGTCGATAAAGTCCAGACCGTGGAGCGCGCCACCACTCTCGCAGAAGGCTCGGTAAAAGTTCACACCGTAGAGCACATCATCTCCGCACTCACCGGCATGGGCGTGGACAATGCCGTCATTGAAATGGATGCAAATGAGCCACCCATAGGCGATGGTTCATCCCGGCCATTCGTGGAGTTGATTAAAAAAGTAGGCCTCCTAGCCCAATCCGCGCCCCGCAAGATTTGGGAAATCCGCGAGCCTCTGCATCAAGAAATGGGCGATGGCACGATCATCAGTATTTTCCCATCGAAGACGTTTCGCGTGTCTGTCACCAACGTCGGCCCGGAAGGCAGATTCACTCAATATTTCTCCACAGAGGTCACGCCCGAGCTTTACGAAAACGAAATCTGCGCCGCGCGGACATTTGTTTACTACGAGGATGTGAAGCCATTGTTAGAAAAAGGCCTCATCAAGGGCGGCTCACTGGAAAGCGCAGTGGTTATCCGGGGAAACGAAATCATGTCCAAGGAAGCGCTGCGTTTCACCAATGAATTTGCCCGCCACAAAGCGCTCGACCTCATCGGAGATCTGATGCTCGCCGGCATCCGCATCACTGGCCACGTCATCGCCGTCAAGCCAGGCCACGGGCCGAATACCAAAATGGCCGCCACCCTCAAGACCGAATATGCGCGCATGCGCTCAATGGTCCCCGCGCCCGTCCGCATCCCTGATGGCGAGAGCGTGCTAGACATCAATGAGGTTTTGAAAATCCTCCCCCACCGCTACCCCATGCTGATGGTGGACCGCATCGTGGATTGCCTAGGCGATAGCAAATGCACGGGCATGAAAAACATCACCATCAATGAGCCATACTTCGCCGGACATTTCCCCGGCCACCCAATCATGCCCGGTGTCTTGCAACTCGAAGCCATGGCCCAAGTCTCGTCCGTGCTGATGCTGCGCAAGCCAGAAAACGCAGGAAAAATCGGTTACTTCATGAGTGCCGATAAAGTAAAATGGCGCCGCCCAGTTTTCCCTGGAGACACCCTTTTCATCGAGACGGAGATCGTCAAAATGCGCGGCTCCATCGGCCAAACCTCCTGCCGCTGCCTCGTCAACGGCGATGTCGTCTCCGAGGCAGAGCTCAAGTTCGCGCTGATGGATCGGTAACTCTCATCTCTCACTCTTCATTCTCAACTTCGACCCCACCATGTCAGACCGCAAAACACTCGATGAACGCGCCCAGATGACCGACCTTGAACGGGTTCGCCACTCGTCTGCCCACGTCATGGCCACCGCTATTTTACGCATCTGGCCAGACGCGCAGTTCGCCTACGGCCCACCCATCGAAGCGGGATTTTACTACGACTTTGAGATGCAGCATCGCATCACCCCGGATGACTTCGACAAAATCGAGCTAGAGATGAAAAAAATCTCCAAGGAGAACCAGAAGTTCGAATACAAGGCGATCTCTCGCGCAGAGGCCAAGGCCATGGCTGAGAGCGGCCGCCTCGGTGGCTTGGCAGAACGCCCGGGGAATCCCTCGCGCTTCAAGCTCGATCTCATCGATAAAATCCCAGAGGACGAGCAAATTTCCTGTTTCCAAAATGGCGATTTTATTGATCTCTGCGCAGGCCCGCACGTCGGCTACACCTCGAAGTGCAAGAACGTGAAACTGATGTCTGTGTCATCCTCGTTCTACCTAGGAGATGAATCCAAAAGCCAGCTCCAGCGCCTTTACGGCACCGCCTTTGAAACCAAGGAAGAGCTAGAGATTCACCTCAATCGCCTCGAAGAAGCGAAGAAGCGCGATCACCGCCGCCTCGGCCGCGAACTCGGGCTTTTCCATATCGATGAAATGGTCGGCCAAGGCCTCGTCCTCTGGAAGCCGAAAGGCGCACTCGTCCGCCGCGCCTTGCAAGATTTCATTACTCAGGAATTGGACAAACAGGGCTACTCACAAGTCTTCACCCCGCACATCGGTAAGCTGGATCTCTATCGCACTTCCGGCCATTTCCCGTTCTATCAGGAGAGCCAATACCCCGCCATCGCGGAGCGTGATGTGTTAGAAAAGCTTGCAGATGAAGATGCCACCTGCGCCACTCTCATCAATGGTCTTTCGGATGGCACTTACGAGGGCTATCTGCTCAAGCCGATGAATTGCCCGCACCATATCAAAATCTACGCGAGCGATCATCATTCATACCGGGATCTGCCTGTCAGACTCGCAGAATTCGGCACGGTTTACCGCTGGGAGCAATCCGGCGAGCTTGGTGGTATGACGCGTGTCCGTGGTTTCACCCAAGACGATGCCCACCTTTTTTGCACTCCAGATCAAGTCGCAGAAGAAGTCACGGGCTGCCTTGATCTGGTGAAAAAAGTCCTCAATACCCTCGGCATGCATGACTACCGCGTGCGCCTTTCCCTGCGAGATCCCGCCTCAGATAAATACGTAGGCTCTGCGGAAAACTGGGACAAAGCGGAAGCAGCCCTCCGCCAAGCCGTGCAAACGCTCGGCGTGGCCTACACCGAAGAACTCGGAGAAGCCGCTTTCTACGGGCCGAAAATTGATTTCGTCGTGAAAGACATCATCGGCCGTGATTGGCAGCTCGGCACCGTGCAGGTCGACTACAATTTACCCGTCCGCTTCGGCCTCACCTACGTAGGGGCAGACAATGCTCCGCATGTGCCAGTGATGATCCACCGCGCACCCTTCGGCTCATTGGAGAGATTCACCGGTCTCCTCATCGAGCACTTTGAAGGGAAATTCCCCACATGGCTCGCGCCTGAGCAAGTCCGCGTCATCCCCATTTCCGAGAAGACTCTCACCGCCGCAGAAGCCGTCACGGCCCAACTCGCAGATGCAGGAGTGCGCGTTTCTATTGATCGCTCGAACGAAAAAGTCGGCGCGAAAATCCGCAACGCACGCCTTGATCGCGTGCCCTACATGATCGTGCTCGGCCAAAAGGAAGTGGATGAGGGCACCATCTCCATCCGCCGCCGCGATACGGATGATCTAGTCACGATGCCTCTGGACACCTTCATCGCCACCATCATCGGGGAAATCAAAACCCGCAGCCTCCTACTGCAAGCCTAGTAGTCAGCAACCACCTTCAGCACATTCCCCGTCATGCCACCGCGCCGTAAAA
>JAYULG010000503.1:0-1703 GCA_043763755.1 Akkermansiaceae bacterium
TGAGTGAGTGCGGGCAGGCAAACGCCGGGGCGGAGATTTGCAAAGAGTCCGAAGTGCTTGCGCAGTGGCAGTAGGGCACCGCGCTCCGGCTGGAGATCCGGCGGCAGATTTTCCCACTTTGGCCCGCCTACAGAGCCGAAGAGAATCGCCTCCGCAGCCTCACAAGCCGTGACGGTTTCCGGCGGCAATGGGTGGCCCGTGGCATCAATGGCAGCCCCACCGACGAGATGCTCAGAGCGAGCGACCGTGAAACCAAATTTCGCCTCAACAGCATCAAGAACGCGGAGCGATTCCGCCATGACTTCTGGGCCAATGCCGTCTCCGGCGAGGATGGTAATGCGGTAGCTCCGTGACATGCGCGGGAAAATGACGGGCAGATCGTAAACTGGCAAGGTGAAGAAATCTGCGTTAGCCAAAAAGTCCTAGCCTCAAATTGCGCTGGATTTCCGCCACCCAAGCGGCTGGCACTCCCGCAATCCCAGCAAATTCCTGCCATCGGCTCACGGCGGTGTGGACTTGATCAAGAATTTCCTTGGCCTTTGCAGGCTTCAAATTCGCGGCGGTGCCTGCTTCAAGCAGATCCTTGGTGTGGAAGTCCGCACGTTTTCCCGCCAGGCTCATCTGGTGGCGGTGGGTCCACGCGCCTGTGGGATTGTAAGCATAAATAAGATCGTAGGCGGGGGCTAGCCGCCAAATACCGTCCCGGCCCATCATGAAGGATAGGTTTTTGGTGTGATCATCCTGATTGCGCGAGAGAATGTTAAACAATGCGCGGCGGTAGAGCTCTGTGACTTCCGGCTGGGTCAGATTGAGGCGGCGGGCGATTTCAAATGCCTGCTCGTAGGAATAGGCACCCGCTTCGTTGAAATCGAAATGGGCCATCGCACAGAGTGTCTGAAGGTGAAATTTCTCGCCCTTCGGCCCGCGATCAAAGCGCCGAGTCATAAAATGTGCACGCCCGTTTTCTTCTAATAGCCTGCAATCACTCATCGTGATTCCGGCGGCCCGAGCCATCAAATGGTATGCATACTCAATGCGCCCGTAGCCCAGAGGATCGCCCAGTTCTTTATCCCGATTTTCAGCAACCCCATCAAATTTGATGAGCCAGGACTCGAAGCCTCTCATCGGCTTGAGCTGGCCGGAGCGGATCTCCTGTGTTTTAGAATTCCAAGCGATCACCGCCTTGGCACGTGCGCCACCCGCCGAGGTGCCGATGCGTAGGATCGTGGCGAGAGCGGCTTTTGATTCCTCCAGATTCGCCTCAAGCGTCTCACGCTGGGCGAGTGCCTCATTGGCGAGGCTGACGAGTTCCGCCAGATCCAGCCGCTCAGATGGAGATTCTTCGAATAAAACAGGCCGGAATTCTAACCCACCCATCGCCCGGCTGCCGAGGTAGCAAAGGCGCTCCACTGGGTTAAACGAATCTGCTGTCCGCCCTTGCGTAGTGAGCCACTGATTGATCAGCAAGTTTCCGAATTTATCGGGAAGTGAATCTGCTAACAATCCTGGTAGGCCCTTGAAAGTCGCACGGGAGAGGCCGGCAAAACTGAAGACACCCGCCCGCAGCGGTAGGTGCAGCGGGGAAACTTCAATGCCACTACGTAGAAATGCCGCATCATACTCGAAGATGCCCAGCTCACGCTCCGCATCCCACGTCACGGCTCCGATCTCGGTGTCATACAGGCTGATTGCGGCAATACTCA
>JAYULG010000504.1:0-5920 GCA_043763755.1 Akkermansiaceae bacterium
AAACCAGATGCCAGCAGCGAGTGGGCCAGCAGCCTTGCCCGCGAAATGATCCACCTGCGGCGCACACTCCAGCAGAACGGACTCACACTCAAGACCGCCTCGAAAATGCTCGCGCACAGTTTCGAAGCCGACCGTTGGCAAGTGCTCGCCATGCTGGAAGATGCAGTAGAGCAAAAAATCACGTCTTGGGGGTTCCGCAGTCGCACCCAAGCTCTCACCGCAGGCATCAAGATCCCGCCAGCGGTGACGCACATCATTCTCGCTGGCATTACGGAAGTGCCTCCCCTCGTGGGGCGGGCCTTGGCCGCATGGCACGGCAAGATCACCTGCTTGATCGGCGCACCAGAAAATGAAGCACCTTTCTTTTCGCCGCTCGGTTTTCCGTTAGAGACATGGGCCTCGCGCACGCTCGCATACCCCAGCGAGCCACATGGCTCAGTGTGTGTTACCGCAGATGCCCGCCAACAAGCAGCGGAAGCATTGAAAATCGTCCGCATCGCCCAGACACCTGCGAGCGACCTCGTGCTCGGCGCAGCCGCCCCTGAGGTGGGCACAGAAATGGCGCGAGCCTTCAGCCGCGAGGGATTCATCACCTTTCATCCAGCAGAAACTCCGGTCACTTCTGGACTATCCCGCTGCCTAAAAATTTGGTGTCAGTGGCTGCTTGATCCCACGCTTGCCACCTTTGCCACACTTCTCACGCTGCCTGAATCTGGCATCCTCATCCGTGGGAAGCGTGCACAAAAAGCCAAGTGTCTCGCAAAACTGCGGGACCAATGGATGGTCATCCGTGGCGAAGATTTGAAACGTCGCCTCGCCGCACCTAACAACCTAAAAGACCACGAACGAGCCTCTGCGCAGGAACTGCTAGCCGCAGTAGAAGCCCTCGAAAAATGGCGGATGGATCTGCTCCGTAAAGATTTCCTCGGGACTCTGCGGCGCTTGTTAGAAATCTTCGCAAGCACGGGCAATGACACTCATGAGGCAGCACACACGCTGCTGGAATGGCTTGATCTTGCAGAGCCGATGATTACAAAAATCTACCGCGGCAGCCGTTTTTGGATCGAGCTGATGTTAGAAGCGCAGCCTGCACCTTTACCCGTGCCACCCACCGGACGGGTGGCAGACGTTCAAGGCTGGCTGGAACTTTTCCATGAACCCGGATCACACCTCGTGCTGTGCGGCCTGAATGAGGGAAAAGTCCCTGCCCGCAGTGGTGGTGAGCCATGGCTCAGCGAGGCCAGCCGCAAACTTCTCGGGCTCATCCAAGACAGCACCCGCGCCGCGCGCGATGCATACCTCTACCACGCGCTGCTGTGTGCACGGCACGATGGCAGGCGCGTGGATATCATTTGTGGGAAGACGGGTTTATTGGGCGAATCTCTATTGCCCTCCCGCCTGCTACTCGCCGCAGATCGCGCCGATCTGCCGGCGCGGGTGACATCACTTTTCCGCGAGATCGTGCCAGCAGATGCAAGCCTGCGCTGGACAATGGATCAAACATGGCAGCCCCGCACCGTCCAGCCGCCGGTGCGGATCAGCGTCACCTCACTTCAAGACTATCTCATCTGTCCGTTTCGCTACTATCTAAAACATGCCATCCGCATGCAGAGCACAGATACTGGTCGTGCGGAATGGAATGCACGAGACTTCGGCACCATTGCACACGATGTGTTAGAGCGCTGGGGTCTCGATGAAACTGCACGTAAATTAGAAACCCAAAGGCCACTCCATCAATGGCTTTCCGCCCAGCTCGATGAGGTGGTGAATGAGTGGTTCGATAATCACATTCCTCTGGCCGTGCGAATCCAGACCGAGGCCCTGCGCCAGCGTTTCCTATGGTTCGCCAACGTGCAAGCCAACAGCCGGGCCGCAGGCTGGGAAATCGTGGATGTAGAACGCAAAGTCGAGATCCCCGTGGGCGAGACGCTCATCGTCGCAAAGATCGATCGCATTGACCGCCACCGCGAGACTGGCCAGCTCCGCGTGCTGGACTACAAGACCGGCCACGTCGAGGGCGTTGAACGGGCGCACCGGTCTAAGATTACTGCTTCTACCATTTTGCCCGCACATTACACGCTGGTAGATCCCGTCGTCCACGAGGGCATTGAACGCGGAAAATCCATCCATCTTCGCTGGCAGAATCTCCAGCTTCCACTCTACGCCGCCGCCGTAATGGAACGTGAAAAATCACTGCCCACTCCTTGTTACTTCACCCTAGGCTCTACCGAAAGCGACGTGCAAATCCACGAATGGGCAAATTTTGAAAATGCCGATCTCGATTCCGCACGAGCCTGTGCCGTCTGGGTAGCAGCACGCATCACACAGAATATCTTCTGGCCGCCCGCAGAAAAAGTAAGATATGACGACTACCAAATTCTGGCGGCTGGCAGAGAGTTTACTACAATGATCACCGCTCCTGAATGGAGCTAAATAATGATATATCTCACCCTACGCGAATACGTATATCCTTAATAGGAATTTATATTTGCTGATCGGAGATATTCATGTTTATATAGTCTCACAACGTCGCACCCCGCTTCGCTTGTGAATCCCCCACATCTCCCCCTCATGAAAACGATCAAGTGTCTCTTTGCGTCTTTATTTTTGATTTCCATCGGGCAATTAACGGCTCAAACGAGCTTCACGCTGAATCTCGGCGGACCCGATCCCGTAGAAACGATTCAAAATAGTTTCATCTTCGCAGACGGCACAATCAAAGCCACCGCCACCGCATGGAGCATCAGTGGCGCAGCCGCAAACCCTAGCTTTATGCAAAGCGAAGTGGTCCAATGGAGTCCGGGCCTAGGCGTGAAAAATTCATCTGAAGTAATCACAGACACACCCTACGTGCCATTTTATGTAGATAATGAAAATCACTATGATTTCGTGTTATTTATTTTCAGTGGAAAAGTAGATATCATGCATGTTGCTATAAATCCTAGCGGCAGAACCTTTGATCTCGATGCATCATTCTGGCTTGGAAATGTGAACCCAGCGCTGAACCTCACTGGTCAATCGCTCGAGGGTCTTGATGCACTGGGCCTCGGTTCTCCTCTGAGTAACGATGCGGCAGCCAGCAACTCACCGCGTAGCGTGCCCGTAGTCACACCTACAGGTGGAGTGAATGCGCTGCTGTTCGGTGCCAGAGTTAATGGCGATGTAAATTTGGATCGCTTCAAAATCTCGTCCGTCAGCGGCACCACGGTCATTCCAGAACCCTCATCTGCCGCGCTGGCGATGATGCTTGGTGGTTTCGCACTTTGCCGTCGGAAGCGGGCCTGAGCGATTGTTTTTCATCAGGAGAAAATTCGCTCCACCATCCAGCCAAGGCCGGCTATGGCGACACATACTGATCCGATAATCTGCACCTTTTTCTGCCATCTCCGTAACGGCCAAAAGATCAAAAAAGCAACGCACAACACCGTGATCTGTGCAAGCTCCACACCTAAATTGAATCCCATCAACGGCTGCATGAGTTCCTCGCGGGGAGTATCTTTTAATTTATCTCCCAGCATGCTCGCAAAGCCAAGGCCGTGCAGTAAACCAAAACAGCACACAAGAATCATACGTTGCATGCCTATTTTCTGGGTGAAAAGATTTTCGATCCCAATCCACGCGATGCTCACAGCGATCATGATTTCCACAAACTTGCTCGGTATCGTCACATAGCCCAATACTGCGAGCGCGAGCGTCACTGAGTGCGCGATGGTGAACAACAGGGATTGTCCCAACAGCGGCTTCCACCTGGGGACGAGCAGAAACAAACCGAGAATGAACAATATGTGGTCCAATCCCAGCGGGATCACATGATGGAAGCCCGACCGAATCCATGTCGAAAACACGGGCCGAACTACCACCGCAGCGGCACCAGCCACGTCATTTCGCAAAAGCGTGAGCTTACCCCCGGGTAAAGTGCTGATGACTTGCGGCTCGTCGCCCTCTTCCACCAGAATGATCAACTCTGTTTCCTGCTCGCCCGCCCAGTGGATCTGTAGCTCGCCAGCCGTCGCGAGGGGCGCCATCTCCAAATGCACCGAAATCAGAGCAATATCACCTGCCTCAGGCGGGAGTTCTAGAGGCTGTGTTTTGAAATCCGGAAATTCCACCCGCCACGGTATTTCTCGCTCGGCAAAAGTGATGCGGAGCAGCTTACGCAGCGTGTTTTCTGTCTCAGCGCGGATGCGAGTAAACTCCTCCTCGGAATATTTCATCGCAGCAGCCCGGCTCAGCGGCAGCCCGCCCACCACATTGCGCGTTTCCGGCAGCATGTAAGCAATGTCCATCTCCCCCACCAGCCGCCAACTGCCGTCCAGCTTGAGAAACTCCAATTCCACACTCGCCACCTGATGCGCCTGCAGCCGCGAAGCAGATGAAAACACCAACAATATCGCGATTAGCCAGCTACATCTCATCATTCGTCCGCTGAGATTGCCGCCTAAGCAAACCAATGCAAGATCGATCCCACCAAAAAAAACCAGCTCCTGATCGAGGAGCTGGCCTGAAGAATTAAACCCTCAAATGCCGCCGGAATCAAACGATTCCAGCTTTTTTGAGCGTCACAAACGCACCATTCTTGTTGATCGTCTTGAGTGCGCGGCAGCTCAGCTTGAGGCGCACAAATTTGCTCAACTCAGGCACCCAAATGCGCTTCGTCTGGAGATTTGGGGAAATCGTGCGTTTCACCACTTTCGTGACGTGGCGCCCGATACCGCCCTTCTTCTTGGCTAAACCAGAACGGTGAATCTTGCCGCCAGAGCGGACGCGGGTTCCTCGGATACTACAAATACGGGCCATAATAAAAAATTTCTGAGTTGCGGGACGCGGAGAATGGCCATGCAAACCCATGCGTCAAGACGAATTCTGGTGAAATTCTATTTCATGGAGAAAAACTCGCCGCCGTGCTCTATCTGCGCCAGCACAAGCTTCTCCGAGAATCACTTTTCACGTTTGCAAGCAAGCTACTTTTATTGCTATTGAGCAAGCGCAGCCTTGAAGATCTTCGTGTTCACTTTCATCACCGTTTTGGCTCTGTGCCCAGTCGGGTGAAAAAGGAAACTTTCAAGACCAGAGCCACCCGCACCATCGCTAGATCCTCCTCGCCACACATTTTTAAACTGCATCCGCATCATTTCCCGTTTGGATTATCTCAGACCCCCGATTCCATGTTTTGTCTCGTTTAATAATAATATGTTAGATCTGATACCTAATTCTTCAGTTGTCTAATTTAACAACCCCTATAACTGCCGTTGAATGCAAAAATTAGCCCTGCCCCGACTCTATCAAGAACCCCGAGAGTTCTTTGGATTGATCGGGCAAAAGCAGTAGGGATCGTATTGGTAGTAGCCGGCCACGTGGCAGCGCTACCGCGTGAAGTGACAGACTATATCTATCGCTTCCACATGCCTTTATTTTTTATGCTTGCCGGAGCAGTGGTCTCCCCCAGGCGCTTACATGAGGGATTTGCACCTTGGGTCAGGCGCCACGCAAGAGCTTTATTATTGCCCTATTTTTTCTTTTGGGCGCTCTCCAGTGCATGGTGGTTGATCGTAAGAAACATCGGCGAAAAAGCCCTCGAATCTGCGGGAATTCCGCTATGGGCACCCGTCGCCGGATTGCTCTGGGGCACTGGTGAATCTTTGTTCGTCAATCCGCCACTGTGGTTTTTCCCAGCCACATTCGTCACCGCACTTGCATTTTGGGGAGTATGGAAAATGTGCAAAGGAAGCTCCACGAATTTATGGATCACCGTCGTTTGCTTTTGGGTTCTGGGAGCGATGATGCCTCCATCCGCCTCATGGGCGAGGCTCTGGAACCTTGATCTTCTGCCATGGACTTGCGCCGCATACATCATGGGATACCTCGCCCGCCAATGCCTGATTCCTGCATTCCAGCGCACACATCTCCACTCAGGGTGGTG
>JAYULG010000505.1:0-23714 GCA_043763755.1 Akkermansiaceae bacterium
TGGCCTACATCTTGCGCATGCGCACCGGCCCACTGCGGAATCTTGGTGCCTGCCTTGCGCCAGACAATGCATGGCTGGCCCTCCAAGGCATCGAGACGCTGCCACTGCGCATGGAGCGCCATTGTGAAAATTCCCTCGCCGTAGCCAATCACCTGCAATCCCACCCCGCCATCGAATGGGTGCGCTATCCCGGTCTAGCGGGTGATTCACAAGCTACATTGAATGAAAAATACCTTCACGGCAAGGGTGGTGGCATGGTGGTCTTCGGCATCAAAGGTGGCGCTGCGGCAGGCTCGAAATTTATCGATTCGCTAAAACTATTTAAGCATCTCGCAAACGTAGGCGACGCGAAATCCCTCGCCATCCATCCGGCCACCACCACACATTCACAGCTTAATTCCGAGCAACTTCTGGCATGTGGAATTCCTCCGGAACTCATCCGCTTATCCGTAGGCATTGAGCACATAGAGGATATCATCGCCGATCTCGATCAAGCAATAGCCGCTGCAATTTCATAAGGTAAGACGACAGGTCTGCGCTGCACTTGGCACGTCATCACGTGTTTGCATGGCATTGACAGAAACATCCTAAAACATAGGGTCATGTCTGGCAGATGAGGTATGATAATTCATTCCACGCTCTGACCGGAATGACTGTATGAGAATTCTTGTTCACGACTACGCAGGGCATGCTTTCCCGATCTCACTTAGCCGTGCGCTCGCGGCAAGGGGCCATGACGTCGTGCATGTTTTCGCGAGTTCCTTGCAGACTCCACGGGGTGATTTGGCACGCAAACCGCAAGATTCTCCCACATTGGAATTTCACGAGATCCCGATGGATCCGGGCTATGTGAAATACAAATATTCATTCCGCCGCCGCCGTAATATGGAGATCACTTATGGCCGGAAAGTCGCAAAATTTATCCTCACATGGAAGCCAGATGCAGTGCTCTCTGGGAATACGCCCACTGAAACTCAGGAGCCAATCAGCCGCGCGGCCATTGCCGCTGGCGGGCGTTTTTATTATTGGCTGCAAGATTTCTATAGTCTCGCGGTAGATAAAATTCTGAGGCGTAAAATCCCAATCGCCGGCGCATGGGTGGGCGCATGGTATCGGCATCTTGATCGCCGCCAATTTCAAAGGAGCTCGAAAATCATTGCGATCACCGAGGACTTTTCCGCCACTCTTTCGGGCGAATTCGGTGTCGATATTTCAAAAGTAGAAGTTGTTCCAAACTGGGCGTTGATTGAAGAAATCCCACAACTTCCCAAGGATAATCCATGGTCACGTTTGCACGGACTGCAAGACTACTTTGTTTACCTCTACTCGGGCACCATCGGGATGAAACACAATCCGGCCATGCTATTAGAACTTGCGCGCCGCCACTCAGAGAATCCGGAGGTGCGAGTCGTGATCGTGTCAGAAGGGATCGGCGCAGAATGGCTGAAAAAGAATGCGGCAATCGCAAAGCTCGGCAACCTCATCATTCTCCCATACCAAGCTTTTCATGATCTGCCCTCGGTGTTGGCCACCGGGGATGTGCTGGTGGGCATTCTCGAGGAAGAGGCCGGCACCTTTTCCGTGCCTTCTAAAACATTAAGTTATCTCTGCGCAGGCCGCCCATTGTTGCTGGCTATCCCGCTTGAAAATCTAGCAGCCCGCATCACTCGCAATCGCGGTGCAGGTCTCACTGTGGCGCCAAAGGACTTGGAGGGATTTCTCGCCGCTGCCGATGAACTCTACCAGTCCGAGGCGCTGCGTAGCGACTGCGCTCTCCAAGCCCGCGCCTACGCGGAGGAAACTTTCCCTACTGAGAAGACCGCAGATACTTTTGAAAGAATCCTCGCAAGTTGATCTTTATGGCATCTCTCAGCGCACAGCCTCTCACAGATGCGATCGTGGTGCCACAGGCCAAAAATGCAGTGTGGATTGAGCGCCTGATTTGGGTATTCATGATGTCCTTCGCCTTCGATTACCGGGGCGATGAATCCGCAGGTGGCTCAGGCGGCGGCGCGGCGCAGTTATTATTTCTTGCGCTATGTCTTGGTTCTTCAGGCGGCCTGATTGGGTTAGGCTGGCGCAATTTATTAGTCCGCCCGGGCGCTAAAATTATCATCTTTTGGGGTTTGTTTGTGATTTTCATGCTTGTAAGTTCATTTTTGCAGGGAGTGCCTTTCGGTCGCTCCAGTAGAGTTGTGTTACCGCTGATACTATGTTTTTGCGGCATGATGAATGCCCACATCGCAGGCTGTGCTGGTATATCTCCCGGGCGCATCGTCAATCCGATGCTTACCGCCGCATGCATCAATGTGATATGGCGGATTATCCATGGCTTTACCTTTAAAGGATTGGACGTTGCCACCGTGCGATTCGAAATTCTCAGCCCGATCAATGATTGGCTCGCGGCATGGATCGCATGTGCCATCCTCTTGCGCGGGCGTTTCCACTGGAGTCTGCTGGTCGCCTGCGCGGTCCTTTTTATCGGCATTTTTATCACTATCACCCGCTCGTTAATTTTCCCAATCGTCACCGCTGGCATTGTAAGCTTTTCTTGTTTCATACTCGGCATTCGCTGGGGGATCTATCAATGGTCTGGGTTGGGTAAACGTCTGCTGCCACTTGCTGCGGCGGGCATCCTTGTAAGCTCTGCATTGGGACTCGTTGCATTGTTCCAACCGCTCATGATCGAGCGCTGGACTGAGCGCATGTTCCACGATGTGGACTCTCGAAATATGGCAAATGATGTTTCTTACCTCACCCGCAAGGCGGAAGCGGATGCCATGTGGAAAATCCTCGCGGAGGATCCTATCCATTTCATCCATGGCCGTGGAGTAGGTAGCAGCTATTATTGGGATTCAGCTTACCTACCAGAAATCTCGATGGTCATGCCACTCAAAGATATGCAGACCGATGGCATCTGGTTCGCAGGCCACTCGATTTGGACCTATGGTTTGCTATCCGGTGGGGTGATTGCAATTATCAGTTACCTCGTTCTACTAATATCTACATGTGTTTCGAGTATCAAAGCAGCTCAAGCAAATGCATCATACCCAGGTCCAGATCAATGGCTAGCCTACCTTCCTTGTATCGCCACATTCTGCTTGGTGAGTTTATCGCTCACCGCGAATCCATTCCAAGAACGCCTGGTAGGTATATTCTATGGAATGATGGCAGGCCTCCCTCAAGCGTTCATGATACGTGCCTCGTGGATCCACACCTCTTCGCAAGGGACCAAACCTAAGTTCTGAACGGTTTCTAAAATCGCTTTAGTAGCTCCACGTAATCCGCCTCGCCGGTGAATGCCTCTCGTGGGTGAGACATGCAGCGGCCCTTCGCTTCCACCCACTGCTCTGGTGTGAGGGTGTAAAAAAACTTTGCAAGAGATGCTTCTAGCGGTTCATCAAATGTCCATCCCAGATTGTTATTTTGAATCCATTGCCCTGTTTCTGTCGCAGTCCCAGCGAGCGCAGGAACCCCGAAACATCCGCCCTCATAGATTCTATTTGGTAGAAGCCATGCGGAATTTCCGTTCGGGTCTGTTTCATCAAATGCCCAGTTGAAATCGATGCCTGCATACATTGCTGCAAGGTCATCTGGATATTGGTATGCGCCGAGTGATTCAAAATTTGGAAGATTTCCCAAAAGGTCTTTGAAATCATCCGCCAAAGTTCCCGCTGGATAACCACGGAGAACAAAGCGCACTCGCTCCGGCATCTTCACTGCTAAGGCATGCATCATTTGTAAACTACGGCGGCAGCGCAGTGCGCCAAAGCAGCCGATCACCCACGGCTGCCCGCCACTCACTAGCCCTTGAGAACCTGCTGATATGTGTGGAAGTTTGTCACTAGGATATACTTTATTTTCTAACAGAAGTATATCTCCCGTGTAGCCTTGGATCGGTAAAAAGTAATTCTTCACAAATCCGGGCGAGGTGGTGACGAGCAAGCTGCATCGCTTCAACACCCGCCTTTCTATGGTTCGCAAGATTTTCGAAATGATACCGTCACCGAGCATCGCTGGTTGGATATCTGCAAGCTCTATTACAATAGGTATGTGCTTGCCAGAAAACATCCTCGCGAGGAGAGCAAGTATCGCATTATCCGTATTTACTACATAAATGGCTGCGCATTTGGCAAGGCGCCCGCGTTCCTTCCATAAAATCCCTATACTAGAGATAAATATACTGAGCCTTTGCAGATAGCGCCGATTGTAAGTAGTGCCCAAATGGATATTTTCCCACGCTGGTGCAACATCGGCCTTGTCGCGCACTCGGTGGAATGTGAAGCCAATGACTTCCCTGCCCGCTGCACGAAAAGCAGAGATTCTTTTCATCACTCGCGCGTCCCCTCGCTCATGAGCAAAGAATGCGATAGGCTTATCACCGTTTGTTGGCATCAAGTCGTAAAAGTGGCTAGCTAGTTAGGAATGTTCAAGTCTCATCAAGCTGTGATTGACGCGCCGTCGTCTATCGACTCATCCTTGCGTGACTACCAGGGGGGAAAAAATTGCAGATGAGTGTTACACCCTCCCCAACACCACAGGATCTAGCGGGAAATCCGCGACGCTTTGTCCTCTTCACGATCTTTTACAATGCCCGCGCTTACTATCCTGTGTTGGCGATTTTGTTTTTGGATCTGGGGCTGACGCTGGATCAATTCGTGCTGCTCAATCTCATCTGGGCAGCCACCATTTTCCTATTTGAAGTTCCTTCCGGTGCGATGGCAGATACCGTCGGGCGGCGCAAGCTACTGATCATATCGTCACTTCTCATGGTTTTTGAAATGCTCTGCTTGCTGTGCGCGCCGCGTGATGGCGGTGCTTTGTTGTTTGCCCTTTGTATCGCAAATCGCATTCTCTCAGGGCTATCTGAAGCCTTTGCCAGCGGTGCAGACGAGGCACTCGCTTATGACTCACTTCCTGTGGAGGGTCGCGAAAATGCATGGGACCGCATTCTTGCGCTGGCCATGCGTTGGCGCTCCGTGGGCTTTGTGATTGCGATGGTTCTCGGCAGCCTTCTTTACGATCCCTCACTCATCAATCGAGTGCTCCCTAGCAGCTTACAAATCAGCCAAGATCTTGCCCACCGCTTGCCTGTGGCGCTGGTGCTTTGCCAAGCGCTGGTTTGCCTCTGGATCACCATGAAAATGGTGGAACCCCCCCGCCCAGAAGTCGCTGGGACCCAAAGTGCGTTTCGGAGTGCCCTTCAACTTACCCTTCAAACGGCGCGCTGGGTATTCACCCACCCGCACACGCGAGTGATTATCATTTTCGGATTGGTCATCGATTGTTTCATCCGGAATCTGGCGACGATCAACAGCAGCTACTACCGCCTCATCAATCTTCCCGAATGGACGTTCGGGTTGATTGGCGCTGGGATTGGGCTGTTAGGATGGTTCGTCCCAGCGATCGCACAATCTCTCAACACCCGCTTTGGCACGCTTACGAACATGGGATTTGCCGCAGTGCTCACTGCACTTGGGCTGAGCCTGACAGCGCAGGCCTGGCCTCTATTCGGCGTGCTTCCTGCCATGCTCTTGATGTCCACGCTCGGATTTGTGAGCTTCACGATTAGCCGTGCATTGCATCGCGAGGCAGACTCATCCCGGCGTGCTACCGTGCTATCCGTGAAGGGTCTTGCCTTCAATTTAGGCTATGGACTCTTCAGCCTCGGCTTCTCCCGCCTGCTCACTTCATTTCCAAATGTTTCTTCCGGCGAGGCTCTCCGTCAGGCACTTAAATGGCATGCACCCGCATTTATCACCCTTGCAAGTTTGAGTTTTCTATGGGCCTGCTGGCAGTGGAAACGGCCAGCTCCGCTGCCGTGAGCATGGTGACAATTTCAATCATGATCCCGCTCTGCTACGGCCTTTCTCAGAAACTCGCAGATTACTGAAATCCTCTCTCCCACTTGATTCATTTCTAGCAACTGCTGGCGGAGATTTGGATCATGGATGAACTGCTGGCCCACAATGTCCGTCATCAGGCCCGGCTCATCCGCCCGATCCAACAGGGCGAACACCCCTTCCTGCACCTCTGCTGGGAGGGGCCGGATGGCATCCTCCACAGCTCCGCGCAGTGTCTTCATCGCGGCATGCGCTTGGTTTTCCGGCTCAAAATTGGAAGCCACCGCCTCGATGCTTGCGTACGGGTAGTCTCGCTCAGGATGCCACTCCGTAAAACGCACTCGCATCACCCCGTGGAGCAAGAGCTGTGATGTCCCATCCTTCTGCTCACGAGATGCCCGCACCAGTCCGATGGTTCCCACGGGTGCCACTGCTTCCGAGAGGTCAAAGCCTTCTTCACCGATCAACCTCCCCACAGCAAAAAAACAGTCGCCTTCTAATGCCTCATCTAACATTTTTCGGTAGCGCGGCTCAAAAATAAACAACGGCAGCCCACCATGCGGAAAAAGCGTGCAATCTGGGAGCAGCATTACACCGCAACGATCAGGTAGGATAATGCTTGCCATATGCTCTGGAGAACTACACCAAGAGTTGCTCCACGCAAGCCAGATTGATAACCCTCCAAAGTGGTGAGCCGCTCTAAAAGTTTCGCTGAAATCTTTTTACAAACAAAACCAGCCACTGCCACCGCTCTACGCGGGAAATAATCGCTCTAACATACAGCCCAGCTCCCCATGATCGAAGTCGAAAGCCTCACCAAACAATTCGGAACTAAAATCGCCGTGAACAATCTGTCCTTCACGGTCCAAAAAGGAGAAGTCCTCGGATTTCTCGGGCCCAATGGAGCCGGAAAATCCACCACCATGCGGATGATCACCGGTTTTTTCCCTCCGAGTTCAGGTGATGCAAAGGTCTGTGGCATTTCAATCGTGGAAAATCCAGCGGCTGCAAAAACAAAAATCGGCTACTTGCCTGAGTCTGCCCCGCTTTATAACGACATGACCGTCACCGGTTTCTTAAAATTTTGCGCCAGCATCCGTGGCCTCTCTGGCAGCGCAAAAAATGATGCGGTCGAGCGGGCCATCGAGACATGCTTCCTCAATAGCGTGGCCCTGCAATCCATCGATACCCTCTCAAAAGGCTACCGCCACCGCACTTGCCTCGCCCAAGCGCTGCTTCACGATCCAGAAGTGCTCATCCTTGATGAACCCACAGATGGTCTCGATCCGAACCAAAAATACGAGGTCCGCCAATTGATCAAGCGCCTCGGGAAAACCAAGGCCATTTTGTTTTCCACCCACATCCTTGAGGAAGTGGAAGCCTCTTGCACGCGTGCCGTGATCGTGGATCGCGGTGTGATCGTAGCAGATGGCACACCCGCTGAGCTGCTCGAGCAATCCGGCACGGGATCTCTCACAGATCTCTTCCGCGCCGTCACCTCCAGCGATACCGAAGCCGCCGCCTGAGCCAGCTAATTTCATCAATCCAAAAACATTTCCCCATGTCATCCTGCACGATCTACAAGCGCGAACTGAGCAGCTATTTCTCGCAACCTACGGCCTACGCCATCATCGTCATTTTCCTCCTGCTTTCTACGGGGCTGTCCTTCAGTTTCGGGAAATTCATGACCATTGGTGATGCTTCACTTGAGTGGAGTTTCTTTTTTTGGCACCCGTGGATTTACATGCTCCTTGCACCCGCTGTGGGCATGCGTTTGTGGGCAGATGAGCAACGCACCGGCACTATCGAACTGCTCGGCACTTTCCCGGTTTCCACTTGGAGTGCCATCGTTGGGAAATTTTTCGCAGCGGCCACAGTTTGGCTACTGGCACTCATCCTCACCTTTCCCATCATGCTTACGGTAAATTATCTGGGTGAGCCAGACAACGGTGCGATTTTGGCTGGTTACCTTGGGAGTTTCCTCGTCTGTTGCACATTCCTTGCGATCACCATGTTGGTTTCTGCCTGCACTCGGGATCAGGTGGTTTGTCTCATCGTCTCCGTCGCCATTTGTGTGACGATGGTCCTTTGCGGGTATGATGACTTTACTCGCGAATTCGGCAAAGCTGCGTCACCCGCCATCGTCGAGGCCGTCATCTCCATGGGTGTTTGGAATCACTTTAGCTCGCTCAATCGCGGGCTTTTCAGGCTGCAAGACGTGGTTTGGTTCGTCACCTTCATCTTTGCCTGCCTGCTCGGAACCAGCGCCATCCTCTCGGCAAAGCGCTCGTAGTTTGTCACGCTCCATCTTTTTAACTTTTAAATCTTTCTCTACGCAGAACATGTCAGCCAAATCATCCCATCCCGTCAGCCGCGCGGCACTCGGTGTTGCCGCGCTCGTCGCCATCGCCATACTCGCAAATTGGCTCGTCTCACTCACGCCACTCGGTAATCGCGGAATCGATTTCACCGAGAATAAAGTGCATACGTTATCAGAAGGCACACGCGCCATTCTCGCGGAGCTGGATACTCCAGTCACCCTCCGCTACTATGCATCTCGTAATACTGACTTCATGCCAGAGGCGCTGAAACTTCACATGCGCCGCGTGGATGATCTACTCAAGGAATACGCCAATCTCTCGAAAGGAAAACTCCGCCTAGAGAACCTCGATCCCGAGCCAGATACCGATGCCGAGGACTCCGCCAATCTTGATGGAATCAGCGGCCAACGCTTCGATGATCAGAATCTCTACTTCGGTCTCGCGGTTTCCTGTCTAGATAAAAGCAGCGTGATCCCGTTCCTAGATCCCCGCGAGGAAACCATGTTAGAGTATCAGCTCTCCAAGGCCATCGCTGAAGTCAGTGCTGCTAGCAAACCCAAGATTGGCATCATGTCTGCCCTCGATCTCAGGGGCGCACCTGCCATGATGCCTGGCCAGCCACCCACGCCAGGCTGGGTGATTTATCAGCAGCTCAAGCAATCGTTCGACATCGTCGATATTGAAATGACCGCCACGACCATTGACCCCAAAGCAGTCAAGGTCCTGCTCCTTTTCCACCCGGCGGGCATCACCCCAGAGGCTGAATTTGCAGTCGATCAATACCTCCTCAATGGCGGCACCGTCGTCGCTTGTCTCGATGCCTATTCTGTGGCTGCGCAAATGACCAGCCGCCAGAATCCGATGACGGGCGAAGGTGGAAATCCCACCACCTCCACCTTGCCGAAGTTGCTCTCCGGCTGGGGCGTGAGCTTCGAATCAGGGATGGTCCTCGCAGATCCACCCATCGCCACCAAGCTGGGGAATAATCGTCTCGGGCTCGCTGTGCCTACTTTCGCCAAGGAAAACATGGCCCAAAAAGACAACGTGATCACCAAGGACCTTGGGTCCGTCACGTTTTTCCTGCCCGGTGCCTTTAGCATTACAGGCGGAAGTGGCACCTCCATCACCAGCCTCATTCGCTCCACCAATCAAGCTGGATTTGTAGATTCCGTGAAAGCCTCACAAATTGATCCATCACTTGAGACGAGCTTCCGCCCATCCGGAAAAACCTACGATCTCGTGACGTATCTCACCGGCACCTTCAAGACCGCATTCCCAGATGGTAAACCGAGCGCAGCGCCCCCCACACCTGAGAAACCAGATGAGAAAAAAGCCGATGCTGCGCCAGAGTTTCTCAAGGAAGGCATCGCTCCTGGCAATGTTTTCCTGATCGCAGATGTGGATGCCTTCCATGATCGTTTCGCCTTCAACGTGCAGAACTTCGGTGGCACCCAGTTCGCTACACCCAGCAATGGTAATGCGTCTTTGCTTTTCAACCTGCTCGATCAAGCCGTGGGTTCCAAGCACCTCATCGGTTCACGCTCGCGCACCGCCATCCGCCGTCCTTTCACAGTCGTCCAAGAAATGGAGGCCGATTTCAATAAAACCGTGGGTGTAAAAATCGAGGAGTTCCAAGAAAAGCAGAAGACTGCCCAGAAAAAACTGAGCGAACTCCAAGCGCAAAAATCTGCTGGATCTGAACTCAATCTTTCTCCAGCGCAGGAAGAGGAAATCAAAAAACTACGCAAGGAGCAGGTGGAATACTCAAAGCTCATTCGTGATCAGGAAAAAGACCTGCGCCGCCAGAAAGACAAGCTCGCAGGCAACATCACCCTCATCAACGTGGCCGCTATGCCCACCGCAGTGATCCTTCTCGGGCTTGGACTTTACGTCAAACGCCGCTCAGCCACTCGCGCTCGTTGAACCACCGCAACTGTTAAATTTTCCCGAACTCCCACACACACCTTATCCGATATGAACAAACGACTGGTAATCATTCTCTGGGCCATCGCCGCCTGTCTTGGCGTGGCCGTAGCCGCGGTGAAACTTAGCCAAAGCAAGTCCACCCTCAGCGCCACCAAACGCACTGCCGGGCAAACTTTGTTTGTATCCTTTCCCGCCGCACAGATCACCGCCATCAGCGTGCAAGGCGCCGATGGTGCGGTGAACCTAGCCAAAAAAAGCGGCAACTGGGTGCTCACAGAAAGAGACAATTTCCCCGCGAAAAATTCATACGCCAATGATTTGATCCGCACTCTTTCTGATCTCAAAATCACTCAAGCCAAAGAAGCCGGCCCATCTTTCGCACCTCGATTCGGCATGGATGAGAGTTCCTCCGTCGCCGCAGACCGCGGGCTTTTCGTTTCATTCAAGGATGATGCTGGCAAAGAGCTCGCCAAAGTGACGATTGGTAAAAACATTGAGAACTCTGCCAACTCAGAATCGCCGATGGGTGCCGCAAATGCAGTGGGCCGCTACATCCGCAACCACGATGACGCATCAGGTTTTTACGCAGTTTCCGAAATGTTTCCCTCACTCAATACCGAGCCTGCACGCTGGCTGGTAGAAGATTTCCTGAACCCGGAAAAAATCAAATCCATCACCGTCAGCCTGCCAGACAAAGCCGAAGCCGCATGGAAACTCACTCGCGAGACTGAAGAAGCCGAACTCAAGCTGGAAGGCGCAACAGCTACCGAAGTGGTGAACGCAGAAGCCTCTGCCCCGTTGAAAAGTTTGTTTTCTTTCGCCCGCTTTGAGGATGTGGTGCCCAAAGAAAAGGTAGCTGAACGCAGCGCCGCCGATGGCAAGCGCACCGCCACCTTGGAAACCTTCGAGGGCTTCATTTACCAAATCACTTTCCTTCCCACCAAGGTGACACCTGCTCCACCCGCCGCCCTCAGCGCGAATTCACCACCATCTTCCACTGACAATTATTTGTTCAGCTTCACCGTAGCCGCTGAGCTGCCAAAAGAGCGCAAAAAGGAAGAGGGCGAAAAACTTGAGGATGCAAAAACCAAAGACGAGGCTTTCAAGACACGCCTCGAAACTCTCACCAAAAAGCTCAGCACCGAGAAGGCACTAGATGGGCGCACTTTTGAGATTACCAAGTCTCTCATCGAGCCATTGCTCAAGGATCGCGCGGCAATCATCACGCCCGCAGCCCCACCTGCCGCTGCGGATGGTGCGGCCCCTCAAGGCGGCGTCCAACAATTTCCCGGCGGCATGCTTGCCACTCCACCGCCGGGCGCTTCGATCTCTGCGACTACTCCGCCCATCGAAGTGACGACTCCGCCAGTGTCTGTGCCGGAAGAAGAAACAGAAACACCAAAGGAATAAGAGTCAGACATCTAACCAGCAATCGAGGGCTTCATCGAGCGCCTCACTGCGTTTCACTCGGATAGCCTCATGAGCAGCCACGGTGATGCGCCGCCCAGCACTGTTTTGAAAATGGAGCAGGACTGGAGTGTCACCAGGATGGCCTCGGATTGTATTTAAAATTTCAGTAAGATCCCGCTCGCTGTGGCGGGTGGTCCACAGCATCAGTTCCAAAGGGCCTTTTTGATTTGCTGCGCCCTGCTTAGCCTTGAGCTCCCCGACTTCATAGCCTGTGAGGCGGCGGCCTCCCGTGCGGTCATCCACTTGCACGGCGCACTTGAGCTTGATGATTTTCCCGACTTCTAACAGACCGGCATCTCTTGCAGGGGTAAACGTCTCGCCCCATAGCATCATTTCGCTGCTGCCAGTGAAGTCTTCTAACACGAGCACACCGAAGGGCTTACCTGATTTCGTCGTCTTCGTTTCTAAGCTGCGCACCATCCCGGCAAATGGGTAGCGCTCGCGGGGATCCGCCAGATCAAGATCATCTACCAGACCGAGGCGGCGATAACGATCTGAATCAATCACCCGCCGGAACTTATCAAGTGGATGGCCTGTGACGTAGAAACCTAGAAGTTCCTTCTCATGGGCAAGGCGCTCGTCTTTGGTCCATTCCCCCGTGGCCACCTCGCTGCGGCGCTTTCTCTCGACGGGTGCGGGCGGCGCGAAATCCATCGAATCAAACATTGATACCTGGCCCACCGCGCGATCTTTCTGGGCAGATGCTGCGGATGCCACCACTTGCTCTAGTCTGTTAAACATCCCGGCCCGGGTTTCTCCAGTCCAGTCAAGCGCACCTGCTTTCACGAGGTTTTCGAGAATCCGTTTGTTGACGACCTTGGAATCCAGCCGCGAGGAAAAATCTTCGAGCGAAGTGAACTTGCCATTCTTCTCACGCTCCAAGATTGCAACTGCCATTGCCCCTTCCCCACAGTTTTTGATTGCCGCCAATCCGTAGCGCACACCCTTGCTGCCATTGGGCGTAGTTTCTGGCGCGAAACGTAATTGAGATGCATTCAAATCCGGCGGAAGAATCTCAATGCGCATGCGGTGGCACTCGGAAACAAATACGCCGATTTTATCCGTGTTATGGATCTCATTCGAGAGTAAGCCCGCTAGAAACTCGACGGAATGATTCGCTTTAAGATATGCCGTCCAATACGAAATGTGGCCATAACAGGCGGAGTGAGATTTATTAAACCCATAACCCGCAAACATCTCGATCTTCTCGAAAATTTGATTGGCGAGCTTCTCTCCAATGCCATTCGTCCTCTGAGCGCCTTCCACAAACTTCGAGCGCTCTTCAGCCATCTTTTTCGGGTCTTTTTTGCCCATCGCACGGCGCAAGAGATCGGCACCTCCTAGAGTATAACCTGCTAATAGCTTGGCAGCATTTTGCACCTGCTCTTGATAGATCATCACCCCATAAGTCTTGCCACAAACTTCTTCTAACAAAGGATGCTCATAGAATGGCTTCTTGCCTTTTTTTACATCTAGCATCTGGTCGATAAACTGCATCGCACCGGGCCGATACACTGCGATTAAGTCGATGATATCATCGATGCTATTGATATCATACTTACGGCATGTCTCTACCATACCGCCAGACTCTAGCTGGAAGACACCCATGGTCTCGCCGCGATTGAGGATCGCAAATGTTGCTAGGTCATCCAAAGGCACATTTTCAATGACAAATTCTGGTGTGTGCCTGCGAATGTGCTCTACCGCATCTTGGATCACGGTTAAGTTTTTCAAACCGAGGAAGTCCATCTTCAGCAGCCCCACCTCGGTGATGGCATTCATATCATACTGAGTGACGATTTCACCTTCGTTACCCCGGGTGAGTGGGACGTGTTCATCCAGCGAGCGATCCCCGATGACCACACCTGCGGCATGCACGCCTACATTGCGATTAATGCCTTCCAGCTTGAGCGCATAGCCCCAGAGTGCGCGGTAGTTCGTGCTACCTTCGATAAGCTCTCGCAGCTCAGGCTTGGCATCCCACTCGGTTCTGAGCGTCACTCCTGGCTTGGCATCGATCATTTTTGCGATGCGGTCTGCCTCGCCGTAAGATATTCCCATGACTCGAGAGACATCTCTCAATACACTCTTCGCCCCCATGGTGCCGTAGGTGATGATGTGGGAAACACTGCGCTCACCGTATTTTTTCCTCACATAGTCGATCACTTCCACGCGGCGGCTCTGGCAAAAATCGATATCCACGTCTGGCGGGCTGACACGCTCAGGGTTGAGAAATCGCTCGAATAATAGACCAAAACGCAACGGGCAAATGTCCGTGATTCCTAGCGCATAAGAAGCAAGCGAGCCTGCTGCGGATCCACGCCCAGGGCCCACTGGAATATTGTGATCACGCGCCCACTGGATGAAATCTGCTGTGATCAGGAAGTACGAGGCGAAGCCTAGATGATTGATCACGCCCACTTCATAGTTCAGGCGTGTCGCGATTTCCTCGGATTCTGCCTTCTCCATTCCGTAGCGTTTTACCAGCCCCTCCCGGCAGGCTTTCATCATGTATTCCTCACGCGGACTGCCATCCGGTGTGCCAAACTGCGGGTATTTCTCGGATGAGGTAGAATCCAATTTAATCTCCACATTGCAGCGGGCGGCGATCTCCAATGTGGTATCACAGGCGCCCGGCACATCGGCGAAAAGCGCACGCATTTCCTCTGCCGTTTTGAAATAAACTTCCGGAGTGTAGCGCATGCGATTTTCATCAATCACTAAATGCCCGGTACCGATGCAGATCATCACATCATGCGCTTCATGGTCCTCACGGTTGAGGAAATGCACATCATTGGCGGCTACGACCTTGAGACCGAATTCATTCGCAAGTTTTAGCAACCCGGGAGTGACTCGGCGCTGCGGTTCATAGCCATGATTATGAATTTCTACATAGGTGTTAGTTATACCATATATTTCCACGAGCTCGACGAGAGTCTCGCGGGCCTTTGCTTCATCACCAGCCAGCAGCCATTCATTGACGGGGCCAGAGATACATCCTGTGAGGCATATTATACCTTTGGAGTTTGCTCGCAGTGTCTCACGATCCACTCGCGGTTTACCATAGTATAGTCCCTCGAGATGGCCCTTGGTGATGAGCTTTGAAAGATTGTGCCAGCCTTCATTGGTCTCTGCCAATAATGTCATGTGAGTGGCACGTTTCCGCCCGGCGACTTCCTTTTTCTCCTCCATCGCAAATGGCGCAAGATAGATCTCGCAGCCCAAGATCGGCTTCACGCCCTGCTTGAGGCAGCTTTGATAAAACTCAATCGCACCGTAAAGATTCCCATGGTCCGTCATGGCCACGGCGGGCATGCCCAACTCGGCAGCGCGCTTGGCAAGATCCTTGGTGCGGATCATGCCATCTAGCAGGGAAAATTCAGTATGTAGGTGAAGGTGAACAAAAGAGCCAGACATCGGATGGCCCGAGGCTAGCGGCCCATGCGGAAAGGGCAAGCGGTGCGTTCGTAAAGTGCTGCCTTGTAGAAAAACTTTAGCGATTTCCCCCCCTCTTCCGGGCGGCTATTTCCTTCTGCGAATACCTACGGCAGAACAGAGGCCCACCAGCATCAACACCGCGACAGATGGCTCGGGGACGACCACCAACGAGAGGCTGTAAGCGGTCAGTTGTGGGCCAGTTTGTTGCACGTTGATGGTATAGCTCCCACTGCCGAGCGGCGCTGTGAAGCCGCTTCCAGCGAGAGGTGCCGTGGCAAGATTTGCCAGCACATTCGTGGTGGCGAGCGGATAGACTGAGCGATCCAAGTGATTTCCGCCAAGCAGTGCCGTTCCACTCACAGGTAAGATGGAGGATAAGCCGTCATCAATGTGGATAAACCCCCGATTTCCGGTGGTTCCTGCATTTACATCGGTGTAGCTCAGCAAGAAAATCCCCGTGAGCGTCTGGCTAGGGAGAATGGTGAATGAGAAGTAATCACGAGTATCGGTAGATGCCTGCACAGTGCCAGAGACCGTATTGGTCCCAAGATCTAAGCTAATAAACGTTGGCGCACCCGGAAGTGTGGAAAGGTCTCCATTCACAGACTCGACGTATGAAGCCGCGTATGCCGATGAGACAGCAAGTGGCAGAAGCGAAATACAAAAGATGAGTGATGAGCTGGCTTTCATGGTAATTTATTTTTTATCGAGATTCGCACCAAGTTGTTCTGCGTTGATACTAGACTCGACTCCGCCAGCAGGCACGGGAATTTTTGAAATCCAAAGCATCGCATTGAGAATGACTTTTCGAAAGCTTTCATCGCCCCAGTTTGTATGGAAATGACCGCCTGTGAATCCCACGCCACGGCCTCCATCGGGGCGCTCTACGCACCACATGAGAGTTTCTTCACGGCCTTTCGCAGCTTGGATATGGGGATACGGACCACTCGGGTAAACGTAGGGTCCATCCCGCGTTTCATCGCTCGGGGTGGCCACGAGGATGGACGTTACATCCTTCGTTTCAGGACGGAAGCGCATGGAGAAATACCACTCATCCTTTATCACAAACGGTTTCACCCCGCGAGTGATTTCATGCTCAGGAAATGCTTTGAAATCTGCACTCCAGATCGGGTTACACGAATATGCATCTTCATAGCAGCCGCCGATCCACTCGCGAAAGGCATCGCCACTCGGGCCTGTTTTCGGAACCTCTACAGCAAAGTGGACCATCATCACGCCCACTCCACGGTCCACCAGTTTCTGGATTTTTTCGAGGCGCCCTTCACCCGAGAGAACTGGGTGGCCAGCATTTCCATCGCTGAAGATCATCACGGCATCCGCTTGATCAAAGACGCCTTCATCTTTTACCCAATGATTCGGGTGCACAGAAACTTCTAAGCCCGGGGTGTTTTTTAGGCATTCTTGTAAAAGCAGCGATCCCGCATTGAATTCATGCATCCCCGCCGGGTGGCTTGGCTTGCCAGCGATGATCACCAGTTTTTTAGTAGCTGCTGAGGATTGTGAACGGGCGATCAATGAGCCTGCGGCCAGCGCCATTCCAGCACTACCGATGAATTTGCGACGTGTCGTTGGGTTTTCCATTGCGATGAGGGAAGCAGTTCCGGGAAACTATGCAATGATCAATCAAATGATCTCGGTGAGCCGTGGAGAAATTTCCGACTGTTTTCGGAGGATTGCCAGTTGCATGGATAGTCTGGCGTGGCAATGTCGCGTGCGTAATCCATGACAACAGACCAACTGCAAGAACAAATCAAGGAGACCAGCGGCTGGATCCAAGCGGTAAAAAACGAAATGGGGCAAGTCCTCGTCGGCCAAGAGCGCTTGGTGGATCGCCTGTTGATCGGCCTGCTCTGCAATGGGCACATCCTCCTCGAAGGGGTGCCGGGCCTCGCGAAAACTCTCGCGGTCAAGGCGCTGTCTGGTTCGCTAGATGCCTCATTCGCCCGCTTTCAATTCACCCCAGATTTGTTGCCGGCGGACTTGGTGGGCACCATGGTCTACCATCCGCAAGAAACGAAATTTGAGCCAAAACTCGGCCCGATTTTCAATAACCTGATCCTTGCCGATGAAATCAACCGTGCACCCGCCAAGGTCCAGTCCGCGCTGCTCGAAGCGATGCAAGAACGGCAAGTGACTCTCGGTGATCGCTCGTATCCCTTGCCAAATCCATTCTTGGTGCTGGCAACGCAAAATCCCATCGATCAGGAGGGCACCTACCAACTCCCAGAAGCGCAGCTAGATCGCTTTCTGCTTAAAGTTACCGTCGGCTACCCGACAAAGGATGAGGAGCTGATGATCTTGGATAGGATGGCTACTTCCACACCACCCTACCAGACGAAGACTGTGGCCACGCCTGCGCAAGTGGCTGCCTCACGCGAGCTGGTGAATGAAGTGTATATCGATCCAGCGATCCGGAAATACATCGTGCAAATCATCTACACCACGCGCTTTCCTACCTTGGTGGATGCGCCGCTGAAAAATTTAGTCAGGGCAGGTGCCTCTCCTCGTGGCACCATCAATCTCGCGCTCACCGCCCGCGCGAGAGCCTTCATGCAGGGCCGCGCCTACGTCACTCCCCAAGATGTGAAAGACATGGCACTCGATGTTTTGCGCCATCGGATTCTACTGACCTATGAGGCCGAAGCGGAGGAAATGACCACGGACAGCATCATTGAGCGGATCATCAGTAAAATCCCAGTGCCGTGATGAAAAACCACACATCTCGCGCCACCCACTGCGCTTAATTGAGTGTTCCACCATGCTCACTGACGACCAGATCGATGAAATGATGATGCGCGTGCGCAAGCTCGAGCTCAAAGCTCGGCGGCTGGTGAGGGAATCATTTTCTGGCGAATATCGCTCATCGTTCCGCGGCCAAGGCTTGGATTTCGACGACTTCCGCGAGTATCAACATGGCGATGAAGTGCGCTTCATTGATTGGAACGTCACCGCGCGGATGAACCAGCCGTTTGTGAAAAAATTCCGCGAAGAACGCGAGCTATCGGTCGTGCTGGCAGTGGATATTTCCGGCTCGGCAGACTATGGAAGCATCTCACGCAGCAAGCGTGAAATCGCCGCGGAGACGGCGGCAGTATTGGGCTTCAGCGCATTGCACAATGGCGATAAAGTCGGGCTACTGATTTTCGCCCAAGAGCCACTGCTTTTTATCCCACCGGAAAAGGGCACCCGGCATCTGCTGCGGATGATTCGGGAAATCCTCGTTTCAAAACCTGCGCACCCCGGCACCTCGATTTCAAACGCCTGCGATTTCCTCGTCCGCACCTTGCGCCGTAAGTCACTGATATTTCTCGTCTCGGACTTTTTCTCTGATCCGTTAGATAAACCCATCGGCAAGCTTTCCCGCAAACATGAGACCATCGCGCTGCGAGTATTAGATCCACTCGAAGCGAATCTACCCAAGGCTGGGAAAGTGGTAATGATCGATCCCGAAACTGGCTTTGAAACCACCGTTAACACCAACAACCCAAATCTCCGCATGGGTTACCAGAAACTCATGGCCCGCCAGCTCGAAGGTGTCTCAGCGATTTTCAAAAAGTATGGGATCGATTCGGCAGATATCACCACCGAGGGCGATCCGATGGCAGCCCTCCACACTTTATTGAAGCGCCGGAGTCGCAAACGTTCGGGATGAAAGAATCGCAAACCAATTTTCAGCTTTACGAGCCATCCTCGCCGGAGGTTTTGATTCCTGCCTGGTGGATCGAGCCGTGGATGCTGGTGGTGCTCGCGGTGATCATCTTGGCCGCCGCCGCATTTTTCATGCTACGGAAAAAGAAATTGCCACCATTTGATCCACTTGCTGCCCGCCAAGCCGCCTATGCCACAGCGGTTGCTGGATTTGATCAAATTCATGGACTCACCACGCAGGAATCCTCGGTCCAAAGTTCGCTGGTTTTACGCAAGTATCTCGCAGTCACAACACAGGATCCTGCTCTGTTTGAAACCCAAGAAGAGTTTATCTCTCGCCGCGATTCGCTCGTGATTCTTACCGATGATGCGCGCTCGGCCACCGCGGCAGGATTCGCCCGCCTTGCGACTACGAAATATGCCCGCGAAGGCACGGCAGGTGATCCGTTAGAAATCATAAAAGAATCGCGGATTCTACTAGAAACCCTCAACCAAGGATTCCGCGTATGAGTGCATTTCTAGAACATTTCCGCCTCGCCCAGCCCGCGTGGTTGCTACTGCTGCTTCCGGTCTTGTTCCTGCTTTTTTTGCGCCGTGGCCGGGGCACTGAGTCAGCCGTGGTTTTCCCAAACCTCTCGGTGCTTGTGAGCTTGGGCAAGCGGGTGCGGCGCACCGTTTGGAGCATCGGGTTGCCACTCACATTTGCCGCCCTTGCGCTGGCCATCATTGCGATGTCGCGGCCTGTGTGGAGGGACCAATTTCAAAGCAGGACTGCCAGTGGCATCGATATCATGATCGCGCTGGATGTCTCGCTCTCGATGAAGATTGACGATTTCATTGAAAATGGGCGCAGGGTGGAACGCATCTTGGTTGCGAAAAAAGTCGTGGACGATTTCATCAGCAAGCGGCCAGAAGATCGCATCGGGTTAGTCGCTTTTGCTGGCCGCCCGCGCGATGCCAGCCCCATCACTCTTGATCATGATTGGCTGAGGAGTGCATTGGGTGAACTGAAGCTCAACGAGCCAGGTGTTTACGGGACGATTCAAGAACAAGGGACCGCAATCGGCTCCGCCCTCTCTGCTGCCGCAGTCCGGCTCGAAGCGCGCGATGCAAAAAGCAAAATCATCGTGCTCCTCACGGATGGCGCGAGTAACTCAGGAAAAATTTCACCCATCGAGGCCGCAGAACATGCAAAAACTCTCGGCATCAAAATTTACACAGTCGCCATTGGCACCACGGAGGGGCGCGTCGATCAAAGCATCCAGCGCTTCCCCTACCAGGAGTTTGACCTCCCGACGCTTAAGAAAATCGCGACTATGACAGGCGCTGAGCATTATTGGGCACAAGATCTCGCCGCCCTTCAAACTACCTTTCAAACGATCGATCGACTCGAAAAATCGGATGCGAAAAGCCTCACTGTCATCGAAGATACCGAGTTGTTTCCATGGTTCGTGGCAGCCAGTCTGCTTGCAGCGCTGGGTGCTGCATTCTATTTTGTCCTCCATCCGCCCATCACTTCATCATGAGTTTTGAAAATCCTGGCTGGCTCATTTTGCTGATCCTCGTTCCCGTGATGGGCATCGGTGCATTGCTGCTGGCGAGGCTCAAGCGGCGCGAGTGGAGCGCATTCGTAGCACCTAGGCTGCGCGGTGCATTGCTCAAACGCAGCAGCGCATTGCCCCGTTGGATCGCGCTGTTTCTGCTTCTCGCCGCCTGCGCCACGCTTGTTCTCGCGCTTGCCCGTCCCCAAGGGAAAGCAGGTGTGCGCTCAGATAAAACGGTCGGCCGCAATGTGCTCATCGCCCTTGATCTTTCGCGCAGCATGCGGGTGCCAGACGTGAAGCCAGACCGCCTCTCGCAGGCTAAGATCATCATTTACGAGCTGCTAGAAGCGATGCCTAACGAGAGGATCGGCATTATCGGTTTCGCAGGCAGCTCCTACCTTTACGCACCTCTCACCGTGGATCACAGCGCTGTTCGCGAGACAGTCGAGCAGATCGACGAAAAATGGACCACCAAAGGCGGCTCAAATTTAGCAGAAGCACTCAGCCTCGCCATCGATACCCTCAAGAAAACTGGCCAAAAAAACAATGCCCTCGTGATCCTCAGCGATGGCGAGCAACACGACGGTGATCTCGATGAAATGATTGTAGAAGCTGAAAAATCCGGGGTTTATATCTTGGCCATAGGCGTAGGCACCGAAGATGGCGGATTCGTGCCGCGTGCGGATTCCATCAATGATCCAGTGCTGGACGATAGTGGGCGCCCCATCCTCAGCCGGCTACAGCCCGCAGTCATGCGCAAGCTCGCCACCGAGACGAAGGGCCGTTACGCAGTCTCCGGCACTGGTCTCGATATCCCAGCCATCGTGAAATCCGTGGTGGATGACCTTGATGCATTCACCATGAATGGCCGCGAACGGAAAATTTCCGTAGAGTTTTACCAATGGCTGCTGCTGCCCACGATTTTTTTACTTACACTCTCGGTCCTTGCAGGCACCCGCTGGCGAGGGATCAAAGCCGCCGCGCTAGGGATAATTTTTCTCACACCGCTCCAAACAGATGCCAGCCTCGCCTCCGAGGCGAAAGCTGCACTTGAGAAAAACAACAATCAACAAGCACAAGAATCCTACAAAGCCCTCGCAGACAAGTCGCTCACGCTGGATAACGCTGCACGCTACCGTCTGGGTGAAGCCACCGCCGCCTACCGCAGAGGAGATTTGCGCTCAGCCCGCACCGCCTTTAGCCAAGCCCTCCTTTCAGAAGATCCGGCAGTGCTTGCCCAAGGCCACCATGGCCTCGCGAACTCGCTTTTTCAGCTTGGCTGGGTGGGCCTAGCGGATGATGCCTACCCGGCAGATCCCACCGCCGTTCCGGACCTTGATCGCTTCGATACTCTCGTCAAAGAACGCCTCGCGAAACTCAAAGAAAGCGAGATTCCAGAGGATGGCGAAAAAAATGGCACCATACGCTTCGAGTCGCTCATCACAAACTGGGTGGATGCCATCCGCCACTATGATTCTACGCTCGCCACCCGCCCGAAAGATCCCGCAGCCTTGAATAATAAAGCCCTCACACTCACCTATCTCAGGCGCCTTCAAGAATTGTTAAAACAGGAAAAAGAAGAAACCCAACAAGCCATGCCGCAGCCATCACCCGGCCCTGGCGAACCTCAAGAAGGCGATGGCGAAGGTGAGCCCGGTGGTGAAGGAGATGGCGATGGCGAGCCACAAGACAAAAAGGGTAACAAGGGCGGCGAGAAAAAAGATCCCAAAGGCGATCAAGGCGAAAGACCCGATGGAAAAAAGAAAGGCTCCTCAGGAAATAAAGAAGAGTCCGATAAAAAATCCAAATCAGACGACGGCGACCCCAATGAATCCCCGAAAGAACGTGCCCGCCGCCTTCTCAAAGAAAACTCAGATCTAGAAAAGGGCCCGATATCCCCCGGCAGACGTGAATTTAGAGACCCCGAAAAAGATTGGTAACATCATGAATCGATCCATACGCACCTGCGGAATACTCCCGTTCCTACTCATCAGTTGGCTACTTTCCTGCGGCATCGGAACTAGCCAAGTAGCCAGTAAAATTTCAAGCGCCTTCCTCGCACGAGGTGAGCGGTCTTTGCTGGAAGTCACCATTTCCGGCGGCAGGCCCGATGCATTTCCCATGATAGAACCCGTCCCCGGCGTGACGATCCAGCCGCGCAGCGGCGTGGATGGCAATCAATTCGAAACCATTTTCGGCTATGAGGTGATGAGCTATGAGATTGGTAAACATATCATTCCATCGATCACGATCATCACCTCGGGGATCGAACGCAAAACCGAACCACTCGAAATCGAAGTTTTTGACCCAGACGATCTGCAATGGGCGGAGGAAAAAATCAATGGCGAGACGATCCGCTACGCCACTGCATTTAAAACGATGAAGCTAAACCCCTACGAAGGGGAAACCACTTATACTGAGATAAAAGTATATTATCCACGCACCTTAGAAGTTGAAGATTGGGGTATCCCGGAGTTTAAAATTGAAGGTCTCACCGCATGGAGATTTCAGCCCTCCACCATTAAGAGTTCTATCAACTTATTGGGTACTCCCTATATCTCCGTTGCCTACCCTAGCACGCTCACTCCTACCCGCAGCAGCGGAGGCTCCATCGGCCCGGCCAAAGTCCGTCTTACCACCATTCAGATCTACCAAGATCCACTTCCCAAGCGGGGCTATGAATACCTGTTTCTCAATGTCCCGAAGCTCGAGATGACAGCCAGACCTCTGCCCGAAGGCGCACCCGCTGGCTTTGAAAATGCGATTGGAAATTTCCGCATCACCTCCAGCAGCACCACCACGGAAGTGAAAGAAGGTGAGCCACTCTCGGTGGATCTTTCCGTGAGCGGCAGTGGGAATCTCGATACAATCCGCCCTCCGACGATGACGGATGATGCAGGTTGGAAAATATACGATGCCACCGCAGATCAGCGGGGTGATGAACGCCGTCAACTCACAGGCAGTGCAGTTTTCCGCCAATTCATACGGCCACTGGAACTTAAGTCCGCCATCCCGTCATTTCGCTTGGTCTATTTCGATCCTCAAGAAGAAATCTACAAAACCACCACCACAGATCCCATTAGCCTGCGGATGATTCCTGGGCCTGTCGCGTCCGGCGGGGTGGCTGCCGCCGCAGCCGCAGTGCAAGCTCTGCCCATCCCACTTGAGCGTATGACGGATATTTTGACGATCATCAATCCCGCCCAGCTTACCCTGCCTGTGCAATCGCCAGCGCTTCCCGTCTTTGGCCACATCCTTGCGGGCATCGCCGCGCTCGCCCTCATCTTGAAGGCATTTTGGATACGTTACTCACCCCGCTTCACTCGGGAACCGCAGCGTGCCAAACGCATGCAGGATCTCCGTGAACTTGAGGCCTCGGGCCCACCAACTGACGTCGATTTTCTAAAAGCTTCAGGGGCCTACATCGAGTCTCACTTTGGCAGCAACACCCCGCCCGCCCTTGCAGAAATTCTCGCTCAGCGCGATGCCGTCTGCTTTCGCAA
>JAYULG010000506.1:0-5907 GCA_043763755.1 Akkermansiaceae bacterium
CTTTATATATATTACGGAAAACCTGATTAACCAAATTTTTTCACAAACGTCATCGCGTAAGCTGTAAAAGTTCTAAAAGACGCTTGTGAAATTTTTCACAAAGCACGCTTGCCCGGCACCGCTTCGAGTCACATACTCATATTTAACAAGCGACGGAGGTTATTTCACTTACCGCCCGTAGCCTCCATCAGCCATGAGCGACTCACCTTCGGCAACAGCAGAACTCACATTACCAAAGGACTTGGCGGCAGAAAAGGGAATGGCGAATGTGCAAATCGATGGGATTTGGCACCAATTTCCCAAGGGAACTCGGATGATCGAGGCTTGTCGAATGGCGAAAATCACCGTCCCCCACTATTGTTACCACCCGAAACTCACGTCTCCCGGGAATTGCCGGATGTGCCTCGTGCAAATGGGTATGCCGCCGCGGCCCGCTCCCGGCCAAGAACCACAGCGAGATGAAAACGGGTATGAAATCATTGGCTGGGTGCCCCGCCCCGTGATCGCCTGTGCAAATACGATCAGCGAGAATATGGGCATCAGGACGACGGGTGAGCTCGTCGAGAAATGCCGCGAGGGCGTGATGGAATTTCTGCTCATCAATCATCCGCTCGATTGCCCAATCTGTGACCAAGCTGGCGAATGCCGCCTCCAAGAGCAGTCCGTGCAACACGGGCGCGGCGTTTCGCGCTTCATCGATATGAAGGTGAAAAAGCCCAAGAATGTGGAAATTGGACCACGTATTCGCCTCGATGATGAGCGCTGCATTATGTGCAGCCGCTGCATCCGCTTCATGGACGAGGTCGTTAGCGATCCTGTGCTCGGCTTCACCCAGCGCGGCACCCACACCACTCTTTCCGTGCATCCGGGTCGCCTTCTCGATTCAAATTACTCGCTCAATACCGCTGACATTTGCCCGGTCGGCGCCTTGACCTCGAATGACTTCCGCTTCCAAATGCGGGTGTGGTTCCTGAAAGAAACTCCCACGATCGATGTCAATTGTGGCACTGGCACTAACATAAACGTCTGGACTCGCGGTAATAAAATTCACCGCATCACTCCGCGCCAGAACGACGAAGTTAACTCTGCATGGATGCCAGATTCGCATCGGCTCAATTTTCATTTTATCGATAGCCCAGCACGGCTCACGGAGCCACTCTCAAGGAGCGTGGGCGTCTCGCCCACACGTTTTATTCCCACCACCTGGGCCCTCGCTCTCGCAGAGGCAGCTACCCAAATCAAATCTCTCGATCCTACAAAAATAGCCATCATCGCCTCAGGCCGCATGACCAATGAGGAGCTTTTTCTAACGCGCGCTCTCGCTGCTGAAATCGGCACCACTTACCTCTCGCTTGTGCCACGCTTCGGAGAAGCAGATGCCCTTCTCGTCGCCGCAGACCGCAATCCAAACACCACTGGTGCGAAACTCGTTCTGGATATGGAGGACCCCTACGCGAAACTCGATTTCATCCGTGAAGAAATCCGCTCCGGTGAAATCACAGCGCTCCTTTGCTTCGGCGAAGATCTCATCACGGATGCTGGCTTCACTTCGGAAGATCTCGGCAAACTCGAATTTTTCCTCCAATCCAGCGTTCTTGCAAATCCGACGGCAGACCACGCTCACCTCGTCTTGCCTACTGCTGCCTTTGCAGAAAAACGCGGCTCCATGGTCAATCTAGCTGGCCGCCTCCAGCGCCTAAACCGCGCGGCAGAACTCACTGGCCAATCTCGTGATGATTGGGAAATACTCCGCGATCTGCGGCTCGCCATTTCTGCCGGTAAAAACGAAACACACCACATCGAAGACATCTTCAAAGCCGCCGCTGCCGACATACCTGCCTTTAGCGGACTCAGCCTCTCGAAAATTGGCCATCAAGGGACGCAAGTTGTATCAACTGGCTACACTATTCCACTCCTCGCGAATGAGCGTGCCCGGAAAGCAGCCGGATTAATCAACGGCTGAGTCCCATCTGCTTCATCCCCATCAATTCCCTCTCCGATGCCAGACCTCCTCTTTCAGCTCGCCATCATCATCACCAAAGTGGTGATCTTCACCTTTGGTATCGTCCTATCGCTCGTTCCCCTCTCGGTATATTTTGAGCGCCGCTTCTCCGCAATTATCCAAGATCGCGTGGGGCCAAACCGTGTGGGAATCCCCCTGACGCTTTTTGGATTTAAAAAAGATTTCCACTTCTTCGGCTTGATCCAGCCCATCGCCGATGGTTTGAAACTATTCCTCAAAGAAGACTTCACTCCGGATCACGTTCGCAAAGCTTTTTACTGGCTGGCACCAGCACTTACTGTAGTTCCCGCGCTGATTACGGTCTGCGTAGTACCTTTCGGCTCGCCTATCAGTCTTTTTGGCCACACGGAAAAACTCGTCATCGCAGACATCGATATTGGCCCCCTTTTTGTTTTTTCCGTCGCCTCGCTCTCGGTGTACGGCATCACACTCGCTGGTTGGGCATCGAATTCTAAATTTCCATTCATCGGCGGCGTGCGCTCCACTGCACAAATGATTTCTTACGAAATTGCCTTGGGCCTCTCCATCATCCCCGTGCTCCTCTATTACGGAGATCTCAATTTGAGCAAAATCGTCCAATACCAGGCCGACAATGGGTGGTTGCTACTGCCCTTTTGGAAAAACGGATCGCTTTCTCTCCCAGATTTAAACACCGCCCTCTTCTGGATTCCCGCCTTCATAGCCTTCCTCATTTTCACTATCTCTATTTTCGCGGAAACAAACCGCATGCCCTTTGATCTTCCAGAATGTGAGACCGAGCTCGTAGGCGGCTACCATACAGAATACTCGTCCATGAAATTCGCCATGTTCTTCATGGGAGAATACGCTGCCATGGTCATCGGCTCTGCGCTCATCATCACGCTTTTTCTTGGTGGCTGGTCTATCGGCTTCGGCCTAGACGCGTATGTCCAGAAATGGCAGGTTTTCGGAGTGGGCATCGGTGGCCTCATTCACATGGGTTGCTTTCTTACCAAACTCGTCGCCTTTATTTTGTTTTTCATACTTGTCCGCTGGACAGTGCCGCGCTTCCGCTACGATCAATTGATGAAACTCGGCTGGGTCGTTTTCTTCGAGGCAGCCCTCATCAATGTTTTCTTAGCTGCTCTCATCCTCGCGGCCCCTGAGCTCACCGGAGCTATCATCGGGATCGGGGCCGTTCTTCTCATCGCCCTTACACTATCCGTGATCTGGGTCGCAAAGGTGTCTGAAGAAAACCCGAAGATTCTGCGTGCTTAGGTAATTCCAAATATTTTCCATGCCATCGGAATCAAAAACACTTCCCTACGATAAAGACCTCTGGATGCGGTCACTAGAGAGCATGGCAGATGCTCTTGGTAAGAATGGCCCGCCAGTTCATCTCTGTCTGATTGGATCAGCAGCATGTGTCTTCGCTGGAATGGAACTAAGAACCACTCAGGACCTCGATATTTGGCAGGCATCCAGCGATTTCGATTTAACAGAACTTCGGAATGCTGCCGAGAATTCTGGACTATTGTTCAACCCCACCGATTTTATCAATCCGGCACAGCCTTACCTTCAGCTCGTAGAGGCGGGAATCGTGCAAGTTGGAGCTTTTGAACCTGTATGTATGTTTAAAATTGGGAGACTCGTAATTTCCCGTCCACCTATAGAGAACATCATCGCCTCTAAACTGCTCCGATCAGATGCCAAAGATATTGAGGATATACAATTTCTCCACGTTCATTTCCAACCTGATTTCTCAACTATCAAAAACGTCATCTCTTCTTTCCCGAGTAAAAAGCGTGAAACCGCGAACGAAAATCTTGTGTATCTCGAAATCCTCCAATGAAATCGACTCTTTCTAGAAATGAGGAGTTAACAGCGCGTCACATCCTTACCTACCCGGAGCAACTTGGCGTAGCGCTCAAAGAAAGGCGCTGGGCTGATGTAGTCTCCTTGGTCACCTTCGTGCGGGAATCCAGTTCATCTCACGAATTAGCGATGACCGACGCAGCCCTCTATCGAACACTTCGCCAACAAATCACCACTTTCTACCTCCGAGGCGGCGGCGCTCTTAACTTGGAAAAGCTCCGCAATCTCGCAAAATCTACTAGATAACCTTTACCTCAAATGGCCGTCGTAAAACTCCAGCGCCCGAAGCTCAACTTCGGTGAAAAAATCTACTTCGGTGCCCTCATCAAGGGCTTCTTCCTGACGATGACTCACGCCGTCCAGACGCTGCGTGGAAAATCCGTGGGGGCCAAAGAGCTAGGCTCATCCGGCCTTGGGGTGACCATGCAATTTCCCGAGCAACGATGGGATGAGCATCTCCCCGATTACTATCGCGGTGCACCCGCCCTCGTCGTGGACGAACAAGGCCGTGAACGTTGCGTCTCTTGCCAGCTATGCGAATTTATTTGCCCACCCAAAGCCATCAAAATTAAACCCAGTGAGATCCCCTCAGATGATCCATGGGCCAAGGTCGAGAAGCGCCCGCTGGAATTTGATATCGATATGATCCGCTGCATCTACTGCGGCATGTGCGAAGAAGTCTGTCCTGAGCAAGCGATCTACCTACGCAAAGACTATCTCATCACGGGCCTCAAACGCGCAGATATGGTCCACGATAAAAAGAAACTCTACGAAATCGGCGGCACCCGAGTGGGCCTCGTCAACAAATGGAATGAGCTTAAGTAAACTTTAATCATTCTTTACATACCTCGACATGCCTTCATATCTTTTCTGGCTCTTCTCCACTGTCATGCTCATCGGTGGCATCGCCGTGATCGCATTTCGCAATCCCGTTTCGAGTGCGCTTTCTGTGGTCACTTGTTTTGTCGGCCTAGCTGGACTTTTCATCGGCCTCAGCGCCTTCTTCGTGGGTGTGATCCAGATCCTAGTTTACACTGGCGCAGTGATGGTGCTGTTCGTTTTCATCATCATGCTTCTCGATTTGAAAGATGAAGCAAAGCGAGCGAATAACTTTGCCCCCATTGCAGCCGGTCTCTCTTTGGTGATCGCTTTCGTCGTCCAGCTCATCGGTGTGCTGTCCCGCACTCCTAACAAAACCGCCCCCGCGCTGGATCAAGCCACTTTGGCTTCTGCGGCCAGTGGATATTCGGGGAAAATTGCTGAGTCACTTACCGCTGGCAAACTGCCCGATGTCCACTTGATCGGCAATACGTTGTTCACTCAATACAATCTTCCTCTGCAAATTGTAGGCGTGTTGTTGCTTGTTGCTACCGTCGGAGTCGTCGTCCTTTCAAACAAGACGGCTGAATGAAGCGATCATACTAAATTTAACCATGGCTTCCCTTCACGATTACCTCCTCGTCTCCGGTCTCCTCTTCGCCATCGGCCTCGCCGGCGTGGTCTTACGCCGCAATATCATCATTGTTTTCATGTGCCTTGAGCTCATGCTCAGTGCGGCGAATCTCACGCTCATCGCTTTTTCCCGCTTCAATGTCACAGCCAATGGTTTGCCTGACTACAAGGGCCAGATGCTGGTGTTTTTCGTTATTACTGTGGCCGCCGCTGAGGTGGCGGTAGGTTTGGCAATCATCGTCGCCCTCTACCGCGCGAGGCAAACGATTCACACCGACGAACTTACTAGTTTAAAAGGCTAATCTTCTTCTCGTCACTGATACCAGATCACTTTCAATCGTATGACTCTCCCTTGGATTCTCCTCTTCCTTCCGCTCGCCGTCGCGGTGCTCAATCAACTCGTCCTGCAGAAAACTGGCCTCGCTCCACTGATTTCCACAGCCTCTTCCATCGCCACATTTGTGATCGCGGTGTTGCTCCTAAGCACAACTGGCACCACTGCCTTCCCGTGGGCCACCATTGGTGATTTCTCCATCGATATCGGCATCAAGCTGGACCAACTTTCTATTGGCATGATGATAGTCGTCACTGGCATCGGC
>JAYULG010000507.1:0-5901 GCA_043763755.1 Akkermansiaceae bacterium
CGAAATTTCAGGATTCAGGAGTGCATCGATCAAACAGCGTTGCCCAAGGTTGAGCGGCTTGAGTGATTGGCCATCTGGGATTTTGAGGACTTCAGGAAAATTCAGCCGCACAAATCTGCCATCAGGTGCAAGCCTAGCGGGGATGGTTTGTTTTTCACCCGCACCAAGCAATACATACTCGTTCACCGCCACACCGAGCGTGCGTTCTTCCGCGATTCCTACTTCACCAGCGGTGGCGAAGCGATGAAGCTCGCTGGGGTCCACTTCGATACGGCGGACATCGTAGTTCGACACCTCACGGGCATCTACCTTATCGTTGAGATAATCTTGGCACTCGATGCCCACGGCGCGCGCCTTGAGCTGCATGTTGATGTCCTTGGTGACAAGAACGACTGGCGCTTTGTTGAACTGCATGAGCAAGATGCACGCTGCCAGGATCCGGTGGTCCACTCGCTCACGATCAGGGAAAATACGATGGAACCGATTGAGAAGCTCCGAGTTTTTCGAGCAGCTCGCGGGATCGTAAATCACCAGCCGGACAGTGCCACCTTCTTCGGTGACTACGCCGTGAGTGACTTGATCTCCCGAGGAAAACATTTCCGTCAGGCGGCGGTGGACGCGGCGTGCATTTGCACCTCGTTCCGTTTGCTCGGATTTAAATTTATCTAGCTCAGATAGGACATCCACGAGGATGCATAGATGGTTTTCTTTAAAACGCTCGAGGGCTGCTGGATCGTGCAGGAGCACATTGGTATCCAGCACGTAGTTTTTCACCAATTGCGAGGGGGCGGTGAGCCCGAAATCAGAGGGTTTAGGATTATCACTGGCCGCTCGTTTTCTCTTCGTTGTCGCTTCCTGCTGTGAGTCGTCTGTGAACAATGCGGATTGCGCTTCCTCGGTGCGATGAATCATCGGTGTGGCTGGGGGTATTGGGTATTTGGACGGGTGTTAAAGGGCGACATGCCAGCCCGCCGCCAGCATGCACAGTGCCAAATCGTGGCAACGAATCTTTATTCCAAGTAATCAAGATAAATTTACTATCGAATCTCGCTGGCTTTTGGCAACTTCCAATTTCAGGAATTTCTTGAAGTTTGCGCCATATAACTCGCTGCAAGATCGCCTCTTAAAATTTTACCCAGAGGGCTTTTTGGAATTGCATCGAGCCAATGTGGTGGCTGAAGGCGGCGGAACCCGGGAGCGGTCAGCGCGTATTGAGCGAGCGCAGCGGAGACGATATCCGGGGAATTTTTTTTCTCGAAAATGGGCACGAGTCGCTGGCCTGCCCGAGCGTCTGGAATCGCAAGCACGGCGAATGTGCCAACGGCTAAAGCGCCGCGAGAAAGGGCGCGCAATTCACGCTCGATGTGCTCGGGGTCCACCAACTCGCCTAGAACTTTCACCAATTCATCGGCGCGGCCAAGTGGCGTGAGCAAGTTTCCCTCAAGGCGCACGCGGTCTGATGTGAGAAACCACGGTGAAGCGAGAGGCGAATACACCGCAGCTCCATCCGTGCTGAGATTCAGATGCCCCGCAAACAGAGCTGGCCCACTAATTTCTAACAGCTCGTGAGTTGTGACGCGGGCCTGCCACACGGGGAGTAGTGGAATGGGTGCTGCTTGATAGTGGGAGCCGAGAGCTTCCAATCCTTGGGTAGCGATCTGGGAGGCAGCTTCTGTCATCCCATAGCTAGCGAGCACTGGCCAGCCGAGATCCCGTGCGGATTGGCCAATAGCCACATCCAAGTGACCTCCGCCCACGACGATGGCGCGCAGGTGAGCGGGCGCGCGCAGTCGAAGCCGCACCAGATCATGCACTTGTGTGGGGACGAGCGAGCAGTGGCTGACCCGCTTATTTTCGATCCAAGCGGCAAAGGCAGAAGCATCCCAACGCTGTGAAAAATTCTCAAATCGACAGCCAGCGGAGTAGGCCCGCGCGGCGACGCCAAAGCCGCCCACATGGTGCTGCGGGAGTGCTAAACCCCAGCAAGATGAGGGCGAGACCTCTAGATGCTGATTGACCGCTGAGGCTGATGCGAGCAGCGCGGTTTTGGAAATCACGATCCACTTCGGCTTACCCGTGCTGCCTGAGGTTTCAAACAACACACTGCCATCTAGCGAACCATCATCGGGCAAGCGTGCAGTGAATTTCCCAAAAGAAAATGGCTCACTCGCTGCCCAGAAACTTGGAGTAGTCAATAAAGTCGCGTCCATGGCAGGGCATCTAGCGCATCATTGAAACCAAGCCCGGTGCCGGGCGGAGTTTTAAACTCGGGCGACCACGGGCCGAGCGCTTCGGAAAAGGCATCTGGCTCGAAAAGATGGTGGGTTTGCAAGCCACATAAGCTGACTAGGCCAGGGAAAATCAACTCCAAGCGGGCCGCTTCCCACGCGGCGAATGCTTGGCCGATGGGATGATCCATGTAGCTGGTAAGCACCACCCGCTGGCCGTGGCTGATGGCCGCCTCCCCAAGGAGAAATGGCTCATCCACGGCGGGCTTAATGACCATCACTTGGGCAGCGGCACTCAGCGGTGCAGCCTCACGATCCACCGCGAGATCGAGCCTGCTGCTCCGCCGCAGATCCTTCCACGCACTCTCAGAATAGGCGCACGGATCTTCGATGAAATCGATGGCGCTACGGGTGCCCTCACTCAAGCTGGTGAGAAAAAGCATCACTTCCTCCAAGCTGGGAACTTCGTTAAAATCCAGCCGCCATTCGAGCTGGGGAAATGCAGCGGCCATGCCATTGAGAAATGTGGCTTCGCTGGCGAGGTCTCTGCCACACTTGAGTTTTACCGTGGTAAAGCCTGCCTCAGCCGCGAGGGCGATTTCCGCCTGATCGCCTTGGGCCATGGTTGCATGGCTGTGAGGCACTTCCATCTCTTCAAACAAAGATTCATCGAGCACGCGGGCTGCCCGATCAAACTCCACGCAACGGAGCGCACGCCGGACGATGGGCCAGCGCCGCGCACCTGCAAGATCTGCGAGGCATTTTTCCAGCGGAGGATCGCCCAGCTCAGGCCATGGATGAATGCAGCCAAAGCCGCCATCCAGCTCGATCAATGCGCCCTCGAATACGCGGCGATTTGATATAGCATTGAGAAATCCCCGCGATTTCAGTCGATAGCGGGCGATCATTGGTTTGGAGGTCGTTTCGAAGAGCATTGCTTGTAAAATGGTAATTACTCCAGCGAGTCCCGGCGGGCAAATGATTCTCACTGGCCGCTGAAGGCAAGGCGCACTTCCGCGGCGATGATTCTCAAGCCATCTCTCACCACCGCCTCATCCATGGCGTAGGAAACGCGGATGCACTCGTGACGGTGCGGCCAATTTTCATCATCATGGCCGAAGAAAAAGTAGTGCCCGGGGATGATTAAGACATCGCGTTTTTTCAACCGCTGGTAGAGCTCCATGGATGTGATGGGCAGCCCGGGAAACCAGAACCAGAGAAACAACGCGCCCTCGCTGCGGTGCATCCACCACTCGAATGCCTCGCCAAACGCGGCATGCGCTGCCTCGCGGGCGAGCATGCACTTTTCCTGATAATACGGGCGGATCACCTCACGGCTGAGACGCAAGATTTCACCAGACTGCACCAGCGGCAGGGTGATTTGTTGGCCGATGTTTGGATTGGCGAGGCCGGCAATGGCCGTCATCGAGCTGAGCGCGGCGATGATCTGCGGTGGGCCGATGACGATGCCCGTGCGGGTGCCCGGCAGCCCGAGCTTAGATAGACTCAAGGTGAGGATAACGTGTGGTTCCCAAAATGGCGTTGCCTCAGTGAAGAGGATGCCGGGAAACGGGGCACCATAAGCATTATCGATGATGAGCGGAATGTGATGGAGCTTGGCAAGCGCAGAGAGACGGGAAATTTCATCATCCGTGAGCACATTGCCAGTCGGGTTCGTAGGGCGGGAGGCGCAGATAGCGGCGATCTCCGGGGTGATTTCTAACTGCTCGAAATCGACCCGGTATTTGAAATTATGCGGGCCGGACTTCTCAATCAACGGGGTGGCGGCGCGGAATAAATTTCCATCGATGCCTTGGTTTGCGTAGCCGATGTATTCCGGGACGAGCGGGAGGAGAATTTTTCGGTGGCTGCCATCAGGCATCGCACCGGCGAGGAGATTGAAGAGAAAGTAAAATGCCGTCTGGCCACCACAAGTGATGGCGATGTTTTCCGGATGGATGTCCCAGCCGAATGTCTCACGCATCAGTGTGGCGATGGCGGTAAGGAAAGCCGTGTTTCCGCATGGCGGATCGTAAAGGCTGAGGGTGCGCTCAAGGCCGCCGTCTTCTTGGAGAATCTCCTCCATGCGCCTGCGCCAGACTGCTTCGATCTGCGGGATACGCGCTGGCTGGCCACCGCCGAGCATTTTGAGATCCGGACCTCCGCTAGCGAGCGCGTGGCCGAGATCATCCATCAGCTCACCGATGCCACTGCCGCCACCGAGATGGGTGCCAAATTTCGAAAATTGGTATGACATTCTGGGAATTCATGTTTTATAATCGTGGCGCTCCAACCAACAACTCACAAAATTACCATGTCCATCAAAGTCGGCGATCACGCCCCAGATTTCACTCTTGTCACGAAAACCGCAGAAGGCCCGCAGCTTGTAAAATTGAGCGATCACATCGGCAAATCCAACATTGTGCTACTTTTCGTGCCAATGGCCTTCACGGGTGTCTGCACCACAGAGTTTTGCGATATCTCTGCGGGGATTTCAGAATATGAGGCGCTGGATGCCAAGGTGCTCGGTATTTCAGGGGACAATCCATTTGCACAAGCGGCATGGGCAGAAAAAGAAGGCATTACTATTCCACTTCTTAGCGACTACGAGCACACGGTGGCCAAGGCCTACGGAGTGGCCTATGATCAGTTTTTACCCGAGGCAAATCTCATCATGGGTGGTGTGGCAAAGCGCTCAGCCTTCGTGATCGATAAAGCAGGTGTGGTGCAATATGCGGAAGTGCAAGAGCACCCGAAGGATTTGCCGGATTTCGAAGCGGTAAAGGCAGCTTTACGCGGATTGTGATTTCTGGATCCGGAAGCCGGCAATGTCTCGCATTGCTGGATGAAAGATTATGAACTCGCCAGTGCTTCCTCACAGTGAAACGTATTGCACAATCAGAGGCCGCAGCGGCCGTCATGTGGATGATCGGATCGTTGGTGCTGGCGGCTGCGATGGCTCCTTGGCTCTTCCAGCTCGGTAAATGGTTCGCGGAAACGGCGGCTAGGGAAGACTTACCCAGTGCATTAGAAGCACTCGGAGTTTCTTGCCGGCGGGCTGAGCTGGGGAGATATTTTAGCCGCTCCTTGATCGTCTCCGCGTTGGCCACACTGCCTTTGCTGATATGGCGAATCCGCATTCTTGGCGGAAATGATAAGGGTGTGATGAGTTTACGAAAAACATCTTGGAATCTGGCCGCCGCGCAATTGCTGATGGGCTGCCTGATCGCAGGCTGCCTCGTCTGGTGCCTAGTCTTGGTTTTGGAAAATCAAGGAGCCTTCGTCCGAGATTCTAAGGATCCATCATTTCGGCAATTGATGGGTAAGGTGCTGCTGCCCACGCTGGCGGCGCCATTGATCGAGGAATGGTTGTTCCGAGGGCTATTGTTGGGCCTGTGGTTGCGCTCAGCCCGGCCACTTTCGGCATGCCTCGGGACTTCATTAATTTTTGCGTTCCTGCATTTTCTATCTCCGCCTGAGGGCTTCCAAATTGCTAACCCGCAAGCGCCGGGGGCGGGATTTGAACTCCTAGCGGTGATCCTTTTCCATTTTACCGAACTGCAATTTTTCATCACAGACTTCGCAACACTTTTCGTGGTGGGGATGATTCTCGCGTGGACTCGGGTGGCCACCGGCTCTCTGTGGATGGCCATCGGCCTGCACGCGGGGTGGG
>JAYULG010000508.1:0-1694 GCA_043763755.1 Akkermansiaceae bacterium
AAGTGCGGTCATCATGACGGGGACGAAGCGTTCCAAGGTGCCGCGGATGACCATTTGTTTGGTGAAATTTTCCCCCTCATGACTCATGAGATGCAGATAGTGGGAAATCATCATGATGCCATTTCTAGCAGCCACTCCGCCCACGGCGATGAAGCCGACGAGGGTGGCGATGCTGATGTTATTCAGCTTGAAGTAGGTGAAAACCAAGCCGCCCATGATGGCGAGTGGGATATTCACTAACACTTGAAGCGCAAGAGAAGCACTCTTGAAATAGCCGTAAAGCATCATGAAAATGGCAATGAATACGACGGACGAAAATAGCAAGATGCGCTGGGTGGCTTCTTCCTGCGCCTGGAACTCGCCCTCGTAGGTGATGAAGTAGCCTTCTGGGAGTTTCACCTTGGCGGCGACCTTCTCTTTGAGTTTTACGACGAGATTGGAAACGTCTCTCACGGTCGGCTTGATGGCGATGGCGAAGCGGCGCTGGCTGTTTTCACGGAAGATCACGTTTGGCCCCTTCGCCTCGCGCACATCGGCGATGAGGGAGAGCGGAACGCGTTGGTTTTCGGATACTTGGATGGGGAGCTGGGCAATTTGTTCCGGAGATTCACGCCATTCCAATGGCAAGCGTGTGACGAGATTGATCGTGCGTTGGCCGTCTCGTAACTGGGCGATCTTCTTGCCGCCGATGAGGGTGGAAAGTTGTTCATTCAGCTTACCGGGGGTGATGCCGTAGGCGGTAGCTCGATCGCGGTCTGCTTCGATCCGCAGTTGTGGGATGGATGATTGCACATCGAGCTTGGCATCCTCGAAGCCGGGGATGGTTTTCGCGATGGTCTGGATCTCGATGCCGATTTCACGCAGCGTTGCAAGGTCTGGGCCGAAAATTTTCACCGCCACAGGAGCCGAGACGCCGCTGAGCATGTGGCCAATGCGGTCTGCCAGAGGCCCGCTGACGATGGCGAAAACGCCGGGCACTGATCGGACCTTCGCGGTGAGTTCTTCAAGGGTCTCCTTGCGGGTGTGGCCGCTTTCCTCGGTGAAATCCACGTCAAACTCGGCGGTGGAAACGGGGACCACGTGGTCGCCACGTTCTGCGCGGCCGAGGCGACGGCCGACTTGGCGCACGCCTTTGACGGAGAGGATTTGCTGCTCGATGACATCGGAAATGCGGTTCATTTCCTCTAACGAAGTGCCCGGTGCGGAGGTGGCCGCAATGAGGGCGGTTTCCTCCTGGAACTTTGGCAGGAAGTCTTTGTTCATGATGGGGTAGAGCGAAAATGAGGCGATGAGCAGGATGAGCGCGATGGTGAGGACGAGGATGGGCTGAGAGAGGGCGAGACGGAGGAGGGTGTGCTCTAGCAGCCATTTTAGGCCGCGCACGAAGCGGCCGTCCTTGTGGAGGGTAACATGCTGGAAGCCCGTTTTCCGAGACAGGCTGGAAGCCTGTCCTACGTTTAGAAGGAACGAGCAAAGTACGGGGATCACCGTAAGTGAAACCACGAAGGACGCGATCATTGAAATGATGGTGGCGATGGCGATGGGGGCGAATAGTTTTCCCTCCACTCCGGTCAGCCCGAGCAGTGGCAGGAAAACGAGGATGATGAGCACGGTGGCATAGAGAATGGAGTTTCTCACTTCGCCAGATGCCTTCGCGATGACGGCTAGGCGCGGGTGGGGTTTTTCCAACGCCG